>JBBRLG010000018.1:0-29228 GCA_038231495.1 Gemmatales bacterium
CCGTTCTTAACCCCCCCTGCCCCCCCTTCGTAAGGGGGGGATGTTCTTAACCGCCCCTGCCCCCCTTCGTAAGGGGGGAGGGAACGGGTACTATATAAGATCGCCACGGAGAGGACACAACGATGAGTGAAGACACAGTTGTAATGACGCCGGACCAGCCGGCGGTCATCGGTGCCAAGGAGTCGTACGGCGAGGGCGATGTCGAGGTCAAGCGCGACGCCGAGCACATCCGCCAGCGCCCCGGCATGTATATTGGCGACACCGGCACCAAGGGTTTGCACCACCTCGTTTACGAGTTGATCGCCAACAGCGTTGACGAGGCGCTCGCCGGGTTTTGCAAGAACATTCACGTGCGCATCAAAAACGACGGCAGCATTGGCGTCAGCGACGACGGCCGCGGCATCCCCATCGAGGAACACGCCATCGAAAAGCGCTCGACGCTCGAAGTTGTCATGACGACCGTCGGCGCCGGTGCCAAGTTCAGCAAGGGCAGCTACCGCGTGTCGGCGGGGTTGCACGGCATGGGCGCCAAGGCCGTTACCGCCCTGAGCGAGTGGACCGAGGCGCAGGTCAAGCGCAATGGCAAGGTCTACCGTCAGGACTACGAGCGCGGCAAGGCGACGAGCGCGGTGGTCGAGATCGGCCTATCGAAAGGCAACGGTACGACGGTCACGTTCAAGCCCGATCCGGAAATCTTCGGCAACCTGACGTTCGACTACGAGACGTTGGAAAGCCGGCTGCGCGAATTGGCGTTCCTCAACAAGGGTCTGGCCATCGGCCTGCACGACGAGCGCATCAACAAGGAAGAGGTATTCAAGTTCGACGGCGGCCTGGCGGAGTTTGTCAAATACCTCAATCGCGAAGAGAAGGTGTTACACCAGCCGCTGCACATCGAAAAGATTGTGGACGAGGTGTCGGTCGAAATCTCGATGCAGTACACGGTATCGGAAGAGGAGCGCGTGCGCTGTTACACGAACAACGCTTACAACTCGATCGGCGGCACGCACCTGAGCGGCTTCCGCACGGCGTTGACGCGCACGTTCAACAACTATGGCACCAAGAACAACCTGTTCAAGAACGTGACGCCGACCGGCGAGGACTACCGCGAGGGTCTGACGGTGCTGTTGAGCGTACAGGTGCCGGAGCCGCAGTTCGACTCGCAGGAAAAGAAGCGGCTGAACAACCTGGAGGTGGAAGGCATTGTCTCAAGTGTCGTCAGCGAGCTACTGGCCAAGCACCTGGAAGAGAACCCGAAAGACGCCCAGACGATCATGAAGAAGGTGCTGCTGGCCGCGGAGGCGCGCGAGGCGGCGGCCAAGGCAAAGAAAGCCTTGAAAGACCGTAAAAGTATCCTGAGTGGCGGCGGCCTGCCGGGCAAGCTGTTTGACTGCACGGAGCGCGACGCGGCGAAGTCGGAACTGTTCCTGGTGGAAGGCGACAGTGCCGGCGGCTCGGCGGAAGCGGGCCGCGACCGCGCCTACCAGGCGGTGTTGCCGTTGCGCGGCAAGCCGCTGAACGTGGAAAAGGCGCGGGTCGATAATCTGCTGAACAACGAGGAAATCTGTAGCCTGATTTCCGCAATCGGCATCGACATCGGCAATACGGAAGACATCGGCAAGTTGCGCTACTCGAAGGTTATTATTATGACGGATGCGGATGTCGATGGACAACACATCCGCACGCTACTCCTGACATTGTTCTATCGGCAAATGGCGAAGCTGGTCGCCGACGGCCACATCTATGTGGCCCGGCCGCCGCTGTTCAAGGTGACGCAGAAGAAGAACGTGCGCTTCATTCAAAGCATCGAGGAGATGACCACGGAGTTGATGCAGCGCGGCTTGAAGAATACGGACCTGATTGTAATGCTGCCGCCGGTCGAAGGTCAGCCCGTAGCCGAACCAAAGAAGTTCGAGGGCGACAACTTGGCCGCGGTGGTGAAGTTGATGGCCCGGCTGGAGGATTCGCTCGTCCTCCTGGAGCGCAGCGGCCTGAACCTGGTGACGTTCCTGGCGCGCATGACGCCGCAGGGGTTGCCGATCTACCGCGTGCTGCTCGGCAGCCGCGTCGAGTGGTTCTTTACGCAGGAGGAGGTAGACGCTTTCCGCCTGGGCGAGCAGCAACGCCTGGGTCACGAACTCGTTGTTCTGGACGACCCGACGACGGCGCCGCCGCCGGCCGACGGCCAGACGACGAACGGCCACGCCGACCTGTTGGACGTGCGCGAATTGCACGAAGTGCGGAAGGTAAACCGCGCCCTGGAAGAGTTGAAAAAGTACGGCCTGCTACCGTCGGACCTGATCCCGGCGCCGCGTGTAGCGGGCCGCGAACCGCCGCCGCGCCTGATCCTGGAGAACGGCGACCAGAAACGGCAACTACCGCACTTGCGTGACCTGGTGAGTGAAATCCGCCGCATCGGCGAGCGCGGCCTGACGATCACGCGCTTCAAGGGTTTGGGTGAAATGGACCCCGAGGAGTTGTGGGAAACGACGCTCGACCCGGCGAAACGGACGCTGTTGAAGGTGCAGCTGGACGACGCGCTCAAGGCGGACGAACTGTTCCGCATCTTGATGGGTGAGAACGTGGTCCACCGCCGTGACTTCATCATGAAGTACGGCATCAAGGCGAAGGACATCGACTACCACGGGGGGTAATTGCATTTTGCCGCTTGCGGCGTTGCGGGGAGGCCGCAACGCCGCAAGCGGATTCTTGCTTTTGAGGTTCGTTATGACGGCTGCCGTTCAACACCTAATCGAATCCTTTGAAGCGTTGACCGACGCGGAAAAACAAGAGGCCGCAGCCGAGGTGCTACGCCGCAGCTTGCAACTGGAACAAGGCCCGCGATCCGACGACGCCTTCGTCGCCGCGGCGGCGGAATTGTTCCTGGAACTTGACGCGCGTGAGGCCGCCGAACCGGCTTGACCAGCGACGTCCACACCTCGTAACCCTTCTCGTTCATATGCAGCCCGTCCTCGCCGAACAGCTCCAGCCGCGTGGATCGGCCGCGATAGCAGGGCATTCCCGGTGTCGTTACTGCGGTCGTTGGTAATTGTTCGGGTCAAGGTTGGCGTCGTACAGATGACGGTCGATTTCGATCGCCTTCGTTCCGCGAATGGGGAGCTTATTTGCGGTACTTCGGCTGACGGGAAATGCGCTATACAGCTCAACCCACCGGCCCTGGCTCTTTGCGATTTCGTAAATCTCACTGACTGTCTCGGACTGGTCTTGGTCCTGGCTAAAGATGATTCCGACGTCAAATTCTTGCCGATGGGTCATTCGTACCATGTCCAAGGCGATCCGAACGTCAATTCCTTTCTCTTCGGGCGTCCGGACCCAAAACTTGCCGTCCACGGTCTTTCCGGAATACAAGAAGAGTTGGGTGCCTTTCTCCATCGGCGTTCCGTCAAACATGACGAGGCGTTCGCGGTCGAGGTGAAAGTCGATCAATTTCGCCCGGTAGTGCAAGTCGCGCGTGAAAACGTAGACGGTACGGTTGCGGCTCATGAAGCGTTTCTTCGCCGCCCAGAATTTGTGCCAATACGGGCTGTCGGGGAGCTTTGGAACCCCTGTGTAAAAGCGGGTCTGTTGATACTGCCAGCCATTGAGCGTGCAGAGCGCCTGGGTGAGGGCAGCGGGATGGTAATTTGGGTAATCGTACCCGAACGACTCCCGGACACTGTGAAAGAGGTTTTGGCCGTCGATGAAGGACACCACCCGCTTGGAGGGTGTCTGAGCAGGCTCAGGAGTGGTTGGAGTGGAAGTCAAAGTAAAAAACCCTGCACGGGGCCTTTCGGCGAGGCGTGCAGGGACACAAACCAACTTCATTAGCCCTGCACGGGGCCTTTCGGCGAGGCGTGCAGGGGCGTACACTCTGACCACAGTATTATCGACTAGACTTAGGAAAAAGTCAATGGGTTTTCGGGGAAGCTGCTGGAAAATCACCACCAACGCCCGATCAGCCGGTCCAGCCCGGTACGCTTTGGGGGTTGCCCGGTCTATACAGAATTCCGTTGACAAGGGTCGGCGTTTTAGTTGGCGTGGGTCCACATTGGCGAGGGTCGAAATCCAGGGCGGACAGGGAAGTAAGTTCTTAGAGAGTCCGGAAAGAATGAGACGCGCTTCAGTCGGGCCTGCGCGTCCGCAGCGCGAAGCAAGGACGTGCGGGACGGGTCCCGGCAGTTCGCGCTCGTCCTTGCTTCGCGCTGCGGACGCGCCGCCTTCGCGATCTCCTTTTTTCCGAACGCTCTAACAGGCCGAAGCCGGTTCCGCCAGGCACCGTACACGGGTTTTATACACGCCAGGAGTGCCGAGGGAGGAGCGATGAAGGAAACGGGTTCGGCCGTCGCCTTATTCGACCGCCGAACCCCTTTCCGCCTCTTTTCCCCTACAAATCCCGTCTCACGGCACGCAATGCACCGCGCCCGGCGGCACGAACACCGGCACCAGCAACGTCGTCTCGAACGGCACCAGGCGCGTGAACGGCTGCTTCACAAATACCTTCTTGGGGTGCAGCTCGCACACCGTGAAATCCTGGTCGTAGGTCCGTTCCACCGGCTTGAAATAACTCTGACGCACGGTCCACTTGCGCAGCTCCTTCTCGCGCTCCATCACGACCTGCGGCACCCGCTCGATGTACGGCTCCGGGCGGTTAATCCAGAAGACGTTGCCCGTACACGGATCGGAAATCTTCATGCGCACCAATTTGCAACGCACCACGTCTACCTCGAACGTGCGCGGCACGATGTTATAGAACGTGCCGACGTGCTCCTCGTCGCGGAAGTCCTCTTCCAGGACCGTGACGGTGGTGCGCTTGGTCACTTTCGTGTAGGTCGGCTCCTGCACCTCGACTTCGACATAGCGGTAGAAAACCTCCGGCACCCAGTAGGTCGCCTTCTGCGGGACGTAAGTGACCTGGTACGCCGGGATCAGCGGTCCGGTGTACCAAGAGGCAGACGCACGACTTGCCGTCAGCGCCAGCGCCAGGACCGCCAGAGTCCGCACAACTTGTTTCCGCATGGTGATTGCCTCGTCCGTCAATTTGGGATAAATGGGCGTTCCAGGCATTTTGGACGCCCAGGTTCCATCGTGCGGCGAGCGTACAGTCATTGCAAGAGGAAAAGGCGGTGCGGCCGGCTGTGCCGTGACGGCAGGGCCGATACATTCGCTGCATTTGGAATGCTGCGACGGGAAGGGTTTTGCGGATCAGGAGCCGGGGGCTTCGAGGACGGCCCGCCACTTGCGCGGCACGCCTCGCCACGCCGCCTGGTACGTCGCCTCCAACGGCACGAGGACGTACGATTCCGAGTCGAGGAACAACGGCATGTCCGTCAAGCTGTCGCCGACCGCGACGGGTTCGACGTAGGCCGTTTTCACCGCGCCGGCCGAGTACGCGGCGAGGGTTAAGGGCTTGTCCGGCGGCGCGTCGTAGCCTTCCTTGCCGATCTCGTTCCAGATCGCGCCGTGAATCCCTTGCGGGTCGCGCCGGCCGGGGGCGTGCAAATCCACGATCAACAGATGATAGCCGTGAGCCAGCGCGTTGGCCGCCTTTTCCACGAAGGTGCGCAACGCGTGCCGGCTGCTCTTGTTGCCGGGCGACACAATTTCGATGAGGGCGACGATGCGGTCCCCGCTGCTGTGGCGAATGGCCAGGTTGCGCTGTTTGAGCGCGTATTGGTCCATTTCCGTGGTGGCGGTAAAGCGCACCTTGGGCGGAGCCAATTTTACTGCCAGCGCACCTTCGGACCCGTACGACGGACCACCGCCGACCGTGCCGTTGGTTTGCAGGGTGAGCACGTCGGGGCCGAAGTCGCCGATGATTTGTTCGGCCTGGGCGTAGTAATCCGGGGGCAACCCGCCGTTGTTGAGGGCGGTCATTAACTCGGCGATCCAGGAACAATGGAACGCATGAAAGGTTCCGGCACCGACTCGACTCCAATCGTGAACGGGCATGACTCAGCCTCCGAAGGGGGATTCATCGATTGCAAGGGTGTATTCTCTCCCGCAACGCCGCAAGCGGCAATACCGGTGGTTAACCCTGTTCGGCCAACAGCCGCTCGATCAGGTCGCGCGCCTCGCGCGGGTTTTTGATGCTGCCGTCGAGCTGCGCCTCGCGCACCGCGTCCAGCAGGCGCTTGAACAACGGCCCCGGCTCCAACCCCATCCGCGTCAGGTCGTGGCCCGTCACCAGCGGCGGCGGGTTCAAGTCTTCCATCGTCCAGTCGCGCAACAGCTGCTCGCAGTAAGCGACGTGGTCGTCGCTGCGGTCCGTGGCCAGCGCGTCGGCGCGGTGCAGAGCCAGAAGGTCGTGGATGCCGGGGTGGATCAGCAGCGTCTTGAGCTTGCTCGTGCGGATCTGGCGCACGTCGCACAGCACCTGGTGCTTCTCCACCAGCCATTCGACGCGCTCGCGCTCGTCGTTCGACAGCTTCAGGCGCAGTGCGATGTCGGACGCCATGCGCCGGCCGACGTGCTCGTGCGAGTAGAACGTATAGCGGTCCGGCGTGCGGCCCACCGTGCGCGGCTTGCCCACGTCGTGCAGGAGGGCTGCGAATGTCAGGGTAAACGACGGTGCCGGGCCGAGCAATTCCAGGACGCGCAGGACGTGGTCCCACAGGTCGGTCGGTGCCGGGTTCATTGCCTGGCCCGGCGGCAGGGCGTCGGCCGGCACGCCCTGCGGCAGTCCCTTCATCGGCACCAATTCCGGCACCAGCACGTCGGCCAGGCCGAGGTCGAGAAAGAGCCGCATGCCGCGCGCCCGCCGCGGATGCACCAGCAGCTTACGCAACTCCTCGGCGACGCGCTCGGCACTGACGACACCGATCTCCCGCGCCATGGCCGCGAGCGCCGTCTGCGTCGCCGGCTCGATTTCGAGGTCGAAGCGCGTCGCGAAGCGCACGGCCCGCAGCATACGCAATTTGTCCTCCGCGAACCGCAGCGCCGGGTCGCCGACGGCCCGGAGCCGTTTTGCACGCAGGTCGTCCTGGCCGCCGACGTAGTCGATCAGGCGGTCTTCGAGCGGGTCGTAGAACATGCCGTTGATCGTGAAGTCGCGGCGCAAGGCGTCCGCGCGCGCCGACGAAAAAACCACGGCGTCGGGATGACGACCGTCGCTGTAGACGCCGTCCGAGCGAAACGTCGCGACCTGGATTTTTAAGAACTGCCCGTCGTCGGTGCGCGGGCCAAGGACTTCGATGACGCCGAAACTGGCCCCGATGGCGATGGTCCGGCGAAAGAGTTGCTGCACCGCGTCGGGCCGGGCACTGGTGGCAACGTCGTAGTCGGTGGGGGTTTGACCGAGGAGCTGGTCGCGCACGCAACCGCCGGCCCACAGCGCTTCGTGGCCGGCCTCGCGCAGGCGCTGCACCACCCCGACGGCGAATTCCCGCTCGGTCATTGGATTGGTCACTGATATGAATGTTGTTGGTAGCGACTCTGTCTTTCAGGCGAGCCGGGAGCGTCAGCGACCGGAGTGAGTTTCAGCGATCAACTCCGGTCGCTTACGCGGGGTGCCATGCTTTGGTACTCCAAAGCATGCTTTCGAGTACGAAAGCATGGCACCCACCCCCTGCGTCGGCGAACACTCCGGTCGCTGACGCTCCCGGCTCGCCCCGATGACGTTTCCTAACAATCACCCGTCTTCGTCGGTTTCTTCTTGGTCGCCTGGACCGGCGTCCGCGTCTTCCTTGACCCAGAACCACAACTCGTTGCGGCCGTACCGGCGAATGTCCCACGCGCCGCCGCGGGCCAAATCGTCCAGCAGCGCGTTCGTTTCCGCCTGCAAGACCAGCACCGAATGGGTGGCCAATTTCTCCTGGATCAGTACGAGCAGCTGCAACATCTCGTCCAACCGACGGGCGAAGTCCGCGAAGGGGGGACTCAGAAAGACGTTCACGGGTTCGGCGGGCGGCTGCCAGCGTTCGATCCAGCGGTAGACGTCGCTGCGGACAATTTTCGCCGTGTGGCCGACGCCGAACTGGTCGATGTGGTGTTCCAGTTCGCCGATCAGGCGCACGTCGCGTTCGAGGAAGCTGACCGACTTGGCCCCGCGGCTCAGCGCTTCGAGGCCGACGACGCCGGTGCCGGCGAACACGTCGTAGAAGGGGCGGTCCGGCACCGCGTTGCCGAGGATGCTGAAGAGCGCCTCCCGGACCATCTGCGGCGTCGGCCGCAGGTTGGGGTTGACGGTGCAAGACAGTTTTCGCCCCCGGAGCGAACCGGCCACGATCCGGATTTGCGTACGCATGTTGGTGTTCCCGCGAGCCACGAAGGATACCCTGGAAGTAAGCAGATTGTGCGCCAAAAGACAAGAGGCGTCGAGGTAGCACAAGGTTCGGCAGGTAAGCATGGGGAAAGTGGGTGGAAAGCACCTGGGTCTTCCACTCACTTTCCCGATGCTCACCCCGATTGACCGCCCGCCGTCGTTTGTTGTAACCCCCGTCGTGCGGTTTGCTTTAGAATAGCCGCATGGCCCCTTCGCGCTTCGCCACCACGCACTGGAGCCTCGTCCTCGCCGCGCGCGACCGCGCCGCGCCTGGCGCGCCCGACGCGCTGGCCTCCCTCTGTACCGTCTACTGGTATCCGCTCTACGCCTACGTCCGTCGGCGCGGCCACGGCCCCGACGACGCGCACGACCTGACGCAGGCGTTTTTTACCTGCCTGTTGGGTAAAGATTTCCTCGCCAACGTGGACCGGGACAAGGGCAAATTCCGCTCGTTCCTCCTGGCCGCGTGCAACCACTTTCTCGCCAACGACCGCGACCGCGCCCGCGCGCAAAAGCGCGGCGGCGGTCGCGGCGTGCTCTCCCTCGACGCGACCGACGCCGAGGGGCGCTACCGCGTCGAGCCGACCGGCGGCCTCACCGCCGAGAAACTCTTCGAGCGCCGCTGGGCGCTGGCCCTTCTCGAGCAGGTGATGGCCCGCCTGCGCGCCGACTTCGAGGCGAAGGGCAAGGCCAGGTTGTTCGACCGCCTGCGCGGCTTCCTCGTCGGCGACAAGGGTGCCGGCTACCGCCAGGCTGCCAACGAACTGGGGCTGTCCGAAGCCGCGGTCAAGGTGGCCGTTCACCGCATGCGCCAGCAGTATCGAACGCTGTTGCACGAGGAGATCGGCCGCACGGTGGCAACGCCGGAAGAGGTCGAGGACGAAATCCGCTCCTTGTTCGCGGCCCTGGGCTGACGCAAATCCGGCGCGCGGCTGTAACCTTTCCCGCCCCTTGCTTCTATACCTGATGAGTGGCCGATGATTCGAGCGTGAAAAGCAGCAATTTCCAGGGGTGCCGCGATGGAAGTAAGGTGGGTGTCCATGATGATCGGGTTGGTGTGTATCGGCCTTGTGGTCCTGGTCGTTGTCGGCGCTGTGGTCGCCCTTGTTTTCGCCGCCACGGGCCGGCCTCGGCAAACGGGCGTGCCTGAGCCGCAGGAAGAACCGTGGCGGCGGGCGGGGCGACGTTCGGTGCCGGCCACGGCGTTGCGGCTGTGCCCGGAGTGCGGCAGCGCTCTCGCCGCCGACGCGCCCGAAGGCCTTTGCCCGCAATGCCTTCTCAAAGGGGCGATCAACAGCACGCGCGCGGCTGCCGATTCCGACCCCGACGGCGGAACTGCCGCCTATGCCGGTCCATCAACGGCACCGGCGGTCGAAGTCCTGGCAGCGCTGTTGCCGCAACTGGAAATCCTTGAGTTAATTGGACAAGGCGGCATGGGAGCGGTCTACAAGGCGCGGCAGCCGGCGCTCGACCGGGTAGTCGCCCTCAAAGTGCTGCCGCCGGAAGCGGGCCGCGACCCGGCGTTTGCCGAGCGCTTCGGTCGCGAGGCCCTCGCCCTCGCCCGGCTCAGCCACCCGAACATCGTCGCCGTTCACGAGGTCGGCCAGGCCGGCGAGTTCTACTACATCGTCATGGAGTACGTCGATGGCATCAACCTGCGGCAACTGCTGCGCGGCGGCCACCTGCGCCCCGAGCAGGCGCTGCGGATCATCCCGCAAATCTGCGACGCGCTGCAATTCGCCCACGAGGAAGGTGTCGTCCACCGCGACATCAAGCCGGAAAACATCCTGCTCGACAAGAAGGGCCGCGTGAAGATTGCCGACTTCGGCCTGGCCAAATTGCTGGGACGTGACACCGAGAACTTTGCCTTGACCGGCTCGCGACAAGTGATGGGCACGCTTTACTACATGGCGCCGGAGCAGGTGGAACGGCCGCAGGAAGTCGATCACCGAGCCGACATCTACTCGTTGGGCGTGGTCTTTTATGAGATGCTGACGGGCCAATTGCCCGTGGGTCGGTTTCCGCTGCCGTCGGAGAAGGCCGGCACCGATGCCTACCTCGATGGCGTGGTGCTGCACGCCCTGGAGCGCGAACCCGAGCGGCGCTACCAGCACGCCAGCGACGTCAAGACCGACGTGGAAGCGTCAGGCCGCACTTATTCTTCATTCGTGAGGGCACCCGCCGCCGCCAACCGAGAAATGGTGTTGCGCCAGGTTCAGGGTCCGGCGAACGCCTTGATGGCCTTGGCGGTACTCGGGCCGCTGGGGTGGCTTGTCCCTTGCCTGTTCTTCGGTATTCAATTCTTTAATCTCCCTTCCACACAAAGTGGCACGATCTGGGGAGTTGCGGTCGGCGAAGTCAGGGGAGTTGCAGTCGGCTGTGGCACCCTTTTCCTGCTAAACGCGGTCGCCGGCGTCTTCCTCTTCGTGGCCGGCCGGAAAATGAAACGCCTGGAAGCCTTCGAGTTTTCGGTCATTGCCGCGGCTTTGCCTCTGCTCCCGTTCACCACCTTTGCCTGGCCGATTAGCGCCGTCGTTGGCGGCTGGGCGTTGTGGGTATTGTTGAAGCCGGAAGTGCGGGCGGCGTTCAGGGACGAATTGCAGCGGACCCACAATGCTCAGGGAGTAGGTACGGCCCCGACATCTAGCGGTGTTCCTTGACGCCGACCTGTTGACACATTAGCTTGTTCGGCTATGGGTTGCGCCGGCCGGCCAGGCGCAATTGCTCCTCGACCCAAGCAAGGTCGGCCGGCGTGAGCGGTCCCGGCGGCTGCCGCGTGTAATTGACCAACTCGTCATAGCCGATGATGTCGTACACGACAGTGAGCGCCTGTTGCAAGTCAAGGGGTACGGCCTCGTCCTCCGGCAGCAACGGTATTTGGACGACCGGCAGAGGCTCGGCAAAGGCTATTGGCCATACTTCCACGTCATGGCGACGCCCGGCACGACTAACGAATACGAAGTAAGGCACACCCGGTTGCGGTTGTAATGTGGGAAACCGCGTGCCGATGCGTAAGAGGTCGATCTCTACGAGATGGGCGGCGCCGGAAAGGATTTGCAAACGCTTGCCGGCGTATTCCTCTCGGCCCGGCCCACGCTTGTTGGTCGGCGACAAAACTTCGATGCATGTCACAAGCCGACGCTCGGCCACGTCGCGGATTTCGACGCTGACATGGGGAATCGGCTCGGGGAAGTTTGCTGAAAGGATTAGCGGCGCGGAAGCGACGGCGGCCGGGGAACCAGAACGGGGGGCGTGGGACGTGAGAATGCCAACGTCCGGAAAGCGCTGCGCGGGAAACCCCTCGTCTTCATCGGGCGGAGCGAGGACAACCCGCCGCGTGCTGAGGGCCACGTACTTCGGCCGCAGTTTCGGCGCAAGCTGGCGGGCAATCTCGGCACACAGATCGGTGTGGACGGTGGTCCACAGATCGCCCTCGAGATACGGGTCCATGCCGGGGAAGGGATTGGGCATTGGGAAGACCTCGTCGCTGGCCTTGGCTACTTCTTAACCGGCTCCTCGCGGCGCTCCAGTCCCACGCGAGAAACTCTCGCCGGCGTCCTTCGCCGCTGGCGGCTTTGCAACGCCGCCAGCGGCAAATCAACTCACAAATCCTTCCACAAATCCGACTCGTACGGACTCTCGCCGCGCTTCATTTCCTTGTCGCTGACCGTCGTCTTGAACGGCAGCTTGCCCGGATCGGTCTCCGCCTTCCGGGGCTTCTTCTTTTTCGGCCGCGGCGTCTGGCCGGCGGCGTCCGCCAGTCGCGGCGTTTCCTCCAGCGGCGGGGCGTCCTCGCGCGTGCGCTTGCGCAAGTACAACTTGATCGGCACGTCGTTGAACGGCAACTTGTCGCGGAACGTCTTGACGAGGTAGCGCTGGTACGTCCGGTCGAACAGTTCCGGGCTGTTCGTAAAGAGTACGATCGTCGGCGGGTTGGTGCCGACCTGGGTGCCGTAATAAATTTTCGCCCGACGGTTCTGCCGCATCGGCGGCGGCGACGCCTCGACGGCCTGGCGCAACACCTTGTTCAACTCGCCGGTCGTCACCCGCGCGCACGCCTGCTTGTGCATATTCTGTGCGAGGTTCAAGACCGCGTGAACGTTTTTGCCCGACTTCGCGGTGATGAACGCCAACGGCACATAGTCGAGGCTGGGAAACGTCGCCTGCAAATAGGTCGCCATCTTGCCGGTGGGCATCGGCTTCATCAGGTCCCACTTGTTGACGACGAAAACCGCGGGCTTGTGCTGTTCCAGCACGTAGTCGGCGAGCACCTTGTCCACCTTGCTGACCGGCACCGAAGCGTCCAGGAACATCAGCACCACGTCGGCCCGGCGGATCGAGCGCTCGGCCCGCGCCATGCTGTAAAACTCGACATCGGTGTGGATGCTGCTCTTGCGACGAACGCCTGCGGTGTCGATAGCGAGGAACGCCTGGCCGTCGCGCTCGAAACGCACGTCCACGCTGTCGCGCGTCGTGCCGGCCACCTCGCTGACGATCATGCGCTCGCTCTCGGCCAGGACGTTAATGAATGTACTCTTGCCGGTGTTGCGCCGGCCGACGATGGCCAGCTTCATCGAGGCGTCTTTCGGCGGCGCCTCGTCCAATTCGGCCGGCGGCAGGCGTTGCACGATCAGGTTCAAGAGGTCGTCGCGACCGCGCTTTTGCTGGGCACTGACGCAAATGAGTTTGCCGCGGCCCACCTTGTAGAACTCGGCCGTCTGATTGTCGATGTCCGCGGTGTCGCACTTGTTGGCGACACAAATGATCGGCTTGGTCACGTACCGAATACGCTTGGCGACCTCCTCGTCGAGCGGCATCAGCCCACTGCGGCCGTCCACGACGAACAGCAGCACGTCGGCCGATTCAATGGCGGCATCGATCTGGCGCTCGATCTGTTCGGTGAGGTTGTCTTCGTCGGGGTGGCCCATGCCGCCGGTATCGATCAACTCGAAGAAGCGGTTGCCGACCTTGTCGGTCTTGATGAGGGTGGACACGCGGTCGCGCGTCACGCCCGCGGTCGGATCGACGATGGCGATGCGCCGCCCGGCGAGCCAGTTGAACAGCGACGACTTGCCGACGTTGGGGCGTCCAACTATGGCGACGACGGGAATGGACACGGGACCACACTCCAAACTTCAAAACAGCAAACTACAGAGAACAAGACAATCATAACAGAATTTGCCGCTTGCGGCTGAGCGCTCAGCCGCAAGCGGCAAACAAGACTCTCCCTACTCATCCCGTTACTTCCCCTTCATACACTCAATAAGGATGCGCGCCGTTTCGGGCCGCATGACGCGCGGGTCGGGCAGGTCGCCGGCGCGCAGCTTCTCGCGCAAATCGCGGCCGCTGATCGACACCTGCTTGTAACCCTTCGCGCCCCACTCGTCCACGAGGCCGACCCGGCCCAATTCTTCGTAAAACGCCGCGAAGCCGATCTTCACCGGCTGAATCAGCAGTTCGCCCTTGAGTTCGTCGAACTTACGCTGGGCGGCCAGGCCGTCCCAAATATCCTTGCCGTCTTCATACGGGGCATCCGCGTGCTTACGGCCAATCACGATGTCGGTGAAGCCGAAGTTTTGCCGGTAGATCGCGTGCATGATCGCTTCCTTGGGGCCGGCATAAAACATCTTGATGTCCAGCCCCAAAAGGATGATGCGATCCGTAATGTCACAGCCGGCCTTCTTCCACAGCGCCTCGTCTTTGTCGCCTTCGCCCAGCGCCTTGCTTTCGACCAGGGCGCGGTAGGTGCGCATGCGCGTCACGGCGTCCACGTCGTCGCCTTTCGTCTCGCCGACGAGCGGATTCAGCACCGCACCGGCGAAGTGGCCCGCCGCCGTCAGGCGTTCCAGGCCGGCAACCAGGGCGTATTCGTGGGCGCGGTGCAGCGGGTTGCGCGTCTGGAACGCCACGACGCGCTTCCAGCCCTTTTGCTGGAAGAGCGCCCGCGTCTCGCGCGGCGTCAGGATCAAATTGCCGTATTCGGGATGCTTGACCTGCGGCAATACGCGCACCGGGCCGCCGAGCAGCATCGTGCGCGGGTCTTTCTCGACCATGCGGCCGCCCGGATGGTCGTACCGCTCCGTGCCGTAGACGCTGCGGACGTAGTGCGCCTTGTCCCAGGGGAAAACGTCGCTCACCTGCAACGAGCCGACGACTTCGTCTTTGCCGTTGACCAGCGCGACCGTCTGCCCCGGTTTGAGCGTCTTGGCAAGCGTTTCCTCGACGGGAAACGCCAGCGGGATCGTCCAGGCGTACTTCTTGCCGTCGTTGACGATCACCTCGCCGTCGAGTACCTGGTTGAATGCCGCGTGGTCCATCGCGCCGAGCAACGGCGACAGGCCGCCGTCGCCCAGCCGGTACAGCGTCGAAAGGTCCGCGTCGCTAACCGGCACGCGCGGCGCCTTGTCCAGCTTCGCGGTAAACTCGGCCGCCTCGGCCGCGGGCACGTTGCGATCCACCGGCTCGGTCAAACCCCCGTGCGGGGCAATCAAATCCCCCATCAAACGGGTCTCCAAGTTATTTACCCGTTCCCCGCCAAGTCCCCCCCTTCCGAGGGGGGGGTTGGGGGGGACAGCACTGTTGACGGACACCCTCCTAGCGTCCACTCCACCCCCCCTACCCCCCCTTCGTAAGAGGGGGAGTGAACGGTCTCCAAGTTAAATCTGGTAAGACAGTCCATTCGCTTGTTGCGTGCGCCGCATCAACTCGGCGAGCGTGAGTTGTTCGAGCATGTTCTGCTGGCCGGCCTGGATTTCGCGCCACACGCTCAAAAGGGTTTCGACAACCGGCGAACGATGCGCCTCACCCAGTGCGGAGCGCGGCGTCAAGGCGCGGTCGTCGATGGCGTTGATGATCGCGGCCAGCGAGATGCCGTCCGGCGGTTTGGCCAGCTGGTAGCCGCCTGCCGCGCCGCGGACGCTGGCAACCAGCCCGGCGGTCTTGAGCTGCAACAAAATCTGCACGAGGAAGCGCTGCGGAATCCCCTGGGAGTCGGCAATCGCCTTGATGCGCACCGGCTGCGGTTCGGCGTAGTTGGCGGCCAATGCCAGCATGGCGACGCAGGCGTATTCGGCCTTCGCGGAGATTCGCATGAACGACTACCTCGGCTAAATCCCGCTGCCGTCTTGCACCTCGACGACGTGCAACCCGCACTCCTTCTTTTTCAGCCCCGCCCAGCGGCCCGCGCGCTCGTCCTGGTCGTCGCCGACCGCCTGGGTGCAGGGCCAGCACCCGATGCTCGGGTAGCCCTGGTCATGCAGCGGATTGTACGGAATTTCGTGCTTCAGGACGAACGACCAGACGTCTTTCTTCGTCCATGCCAGGAGCGGGTTGACCTTCACCAGGTTGAACTTCGCGTCCCACGCCACCACGTCCGCAACCGCCCGGTCGGAGGTCTGGTCGCGGCGGATGGCACTGATCCAGGAAACGTACCCGACCACGGCCCGACGCAACGGCAGGACTTTGCGGTCAAAGCAGCACTGATCCGGCCGATGCCGGTACAAAGGTCCACCATGCTCCTCTTCATACTCCGCGACGGTCAATTCCGGGCGGATGTATTCGACTTCGATGCCGTAACGGTCCTTGATGCGTTCGCGCAGGTCGAGCGTCTCCTGGAACTGGTAGCCGGTGTCCAGGTTGAAGATGCGGACCTGCGGCTGAATCTCGGCAAGCATGTGGATGAGGCAACAACCTTCCGCCCCAAATGCCGTGGCCATCGTGAGTTTCGGATAAAACGTGTCCACCGCCCAGCGCAGGATTTCCTGGGGGGTGGCGTTCGCAAGTTGTTTGTTGGCCTGGGCAATCTGTTCGGGTGAGAAGGTCGCTGGCTCCATGACGCTTCCTTGTAGCGGTGACTGCGTGGACCCCAAAGGTTCTTGTCGAACGCTGGGTGCCACTATCTTTATCGTAATAATAAAGATTGAGTCAAGGGGAAGTCCGCTTTGGTGCCGCTTGCGGCGTTACCTTCCGTGCTTTTCGGAATTTTGTTGTCCTTGGACCGCGGGCTGGTTACGTTGAAGTGGTATCCAACGGTAGCCTTGGACGGACCCGTTCTATTCGGGGCGGCACTGTCATGAAGCAACTCTATGGCCATCGTGGACAAGGTGGACTCAAAGACTTTCGATTTCGAGGTACGGTTAGTCATGCAGGCCGAAGAAATCACCATCCGCGTCGATCCGGAAGCGGCACGGGTCTACCGCATGGCGTCGGAACCAGAACGGCGTAAGCTCGACTTGTTGCTAAGCCTCCGCCTCCAGGAGGCGGTGCGAACGAACGGCTCCCTCCAGGAGTTGATGCGCGATATTAGCCGCAAAGCCCAAGAACGTGGGCTGACGCCCGAGATCCTGGAGTCGATCCTCCATGAGTCTTGAGCCACGCTACGTCTTTGACACCGGTGCGATCGTCAGCGCGTTGTTGTTCGAGCAATCGGTGCCAGGCCGCGCATTTTACGCCGCATTCGCCCGTGGCAAAATCCTCCTCTCGCAGGCGACCTTCGTCGAGTTGACCGCGGTGCTGGGACGGAAAAAGTTTGACCGCTAGGTAACACCCGAAGAGCGCGAGCATTTCCTGACAATGCTCCTTACGGCGGCTACCGTCGTTGAGATAACCCAGGAAGTTCGCGCCTGCCGCGACCCCAAGGACGACCAGTTCCTGGAGTTGGTGGTATGTGGCGGCGCGTCCTGTCTGGTGACTGGCGATCGAGATTTACTGGTGCTGCATCCTTTTCGCGAGGTGCCTGTGCTGACACCCACCCAATTCTTGGAGTCCTTGGCGCGGGAGAAATCCGGCGGCGGCAAAGAATAGGAGTCAGCATCCGAACGAGAATCACAGGTAAAACATGCCGCGACGAAAAGTCGTGGCACGGCATGGGGGCGTTGCCGCTTGCGGCTTTGCCTTCACGCGGCGACAAGCTTCGTCTGCCGCTCCGCGGCCCGCACGGTCGCAACGCTGCCCGAGTTGCTGAGCCAGGCGTCATCGCCGATGAACCAGAGCCTGGCGTGCGTATCGAGCAAGAGTCTCATTCCATGTACTCTTGCAGGTCGTCCAAGGGTTCATCGAAGTCGTCGGGAACATGAATCAAGCCTTTGGCGCTGCCGGCGTAGGGATAGCCGGGCCAGTCGGGATTAATGAGAGGAGCGGGAGTCTGAGCCGCGAGTTGAAACGTCCGCCCGCCAACGGCCCGGATCGTCACCGTTTCGCCGGCTTCGACGGCTGCGAGCAGTTCGGGCAACCGCTGTTGGGCTTCGGCAATCGACACCTGGGTCATACGAACACCGCCTTGCCGTATGTGCTTCCGTGATCATCAAGGGATGAAACTCAAGCGGAACCGGCGTCATCACGGTCTTCCAAAATCATTCGGCGGGCTTGGGGCCACGGGATCGGCTGGACCGTCCCGGCTTCCAGTTCCCCCAGACGATCCTTGATTTCTGCGCTCCACGCCGTTTCGACATCCTCCTCCGCGGCACCGTCGAGACTGTCGAGCAATTGAGCGGCAAGGTCGCCGCGCTCGCCTTCTGGCAATTGGAGCGCTTCGTTGAATAGGCGTTGGGTTTGCTGGGTCATCGCTTGTTCCTCCCAGGCCCATACTATCAGACCGCGAATGTTGGCGACAACGGTGATTCGCAAGCCGCGGCAAACACGGGGTCCAGTCGTTCCGCTCCAGGCTCGCCCAATCCGGCCGTGCCCGATAGGATGGCTGGAAAGGAGAATCACCATGATCGAACTGACTGACCAGCAGCGCGAGGCCGTGAAGAATGGCGAAGCGATCCGGATCGCAGCCCCGGAATTCGGGGAAGACCTGGTACTCCTCCGTGCGACGCATTATGAAAGCATGCGCGAGTCGGTGGACGACCAGCGCGAGCAACGGGCCGTCCTGCGGGCCGCGATGAAGCAGGCGGCGAAGGTCGCTCAAGAGAATCCTTATTGACCATGAATCCAGGCGAAATCTACCTGGCCGACCTCGGCGAGGCGACGCCCCATCCGGTGATCGTCGTTTCTGGGGAGGAACTGAACCGGGGCGACCGGGTGGTGGCCGTACTCTGCACCACCCAGAAGTTCGCGACGCGCTCCACGCTGGCCCATTGCGTGCCCTTCAAGGCCGGCCAGTTTGGCTTCACGAAGGACTGCGTTGCGCAGTGCGAAAACATCTTCATGGTCGCCAAGGACAGTCTGGACCCGACGCCGGTTGGAACGCTGGACGACCTGACCATGCGGGAAGTGGTAAAGGCCATCGGTCACGTTATCGACTCGGACTGCGAGCCGAACTGAATGGAGGCGAAAGCTCTACAGTGGCGATAACGGCCGTCTGAATCGGTTCCTGCCACCTTTTTCGTGGCTGGGTTACCCGCTGGACCCCGCAATTTCCGCCACAATGTGGTGGAAGTGGGCCTGGTCGCCGAAGTGGAAGGGTTGCGTGAGGGGTTCGCTTCGCGCCGGGGTCGTTTCAATCGCGTGCGACGGTTGCAGGCGCGAACTGACCTTGTGATTGATAGCCGCGAGAAATCTGGCTCACGGAGCTTGAAGACTGGTCAAAGAGATGATCCAATGCACTTTCCGAAAGGCTACGTGGGAGCGACAACAAGTAAACGCTTGTAGCGGACTTGCGCGACGGTTTACGTCGTGTGCCATATGCCCTGATGGAGTTGCAAATGTCCGAAGACAAGTACAAAGAAACAGTTGAGCGTCTCAGCGAGGCTCTAAAAAACCTCAAACCAGGGCAGAACGCGCACAACATCAAGGTATCCTGTGCCAAGGTTTTGGAACGATACCAACGAATATTCACTTGCACTCATATTGCAAGCCTGACCAGCGACGAGTTTATCTCCTTCTTGGATCCGAAGAATAATTGCCACTGGATAAACCTGTACCGCAAAGGTTATGAGGCAGCTACTGATATGGAGAGATTGCGTGAGGCTCTTGCTTTACTCCTCGACGAGGGAAAGCCCAACTTTCGAGATAGGTTTTCCAAGGCAATAGGAATGGTCAGAGGCTTTGGGAAAGCAACCGCAACTGCAATCCTTACGGTTGCCTACCCGGATAAGTACGGTGTCTGGAATGGCACCTCGGAGGCAGCACTCTGTCGGGTCGGTCTTTGGCCCAATTTTGAACGAGGGGACGGTATCGGCGGTCAATACGAAAAGGTTAATAAACTACTTGAACGTATCAGGTTGGATGTCAAAACCGATTTTTGGACGCTCGATGCGTTATGGTGGTACTTCATCGACCCTGACCGACTCCTATAGCAGACAGGCCATTGACATCGGTCACAATAGAGTGCATTTGTATATTGAACGACATCTTGAGGAGTCCCTGCTTGAGAAATGGGATTGCCGGGGGCTATGCTTGCGCAGGCCTTCCTCGACTAATCCAAACCTAGCACAACTTGGCTGCGAACGCATACCACGCGGCGTTGGCAGGTATGAAAATGTCAATCGCTCGTGAGGAGGTTTTCCCCATGACCCCCGCTCACCGGATCGAAGCTGTTCTGCTCGAAGACGGCCGGCTCGCCTTGGACAATCTGCCTTTCCGTGCAGGCCAAGCGGTCGAAGTAATTGTCCTCCCGGTCGGCTATCCCACCGACATGAACGAACATCCCCTCCGGGGCATGATTCGACACTACGACCAACCCACCGCACCTGTGGCGGAAGAGGATTGGGGAGTTTTGCAGTGATCGTCCTGGACACCCATATTTGGCTCTGGTGGGTGGATGGCGGGGTCAAGCTGCCAGCAGACTACCGGGCCTTCATCCAGTCAGAAGAGCCGAACGGTCTGGGCGTGTCAGCCATTTCGTGTTGGGAAGTGGCAAAATTGGTCCAATTGGGACGGCTCCAGCTTGGTTGTCCCGTCGAACGATGGTTGGCTCTGGCACTCCAGCCTCCGGTCCAACTCCTCCCCTTGTCGCCGGAAGTGGCAGTTGCGGCAACACAACTCCCCGGCAACTTCCACCGTGATCCGGCAGACCAGATCATCGTGGCAACCGCCCGTTGGTTTGCATGTCCCCTCGTCACGCTGGATGGTCTGATTCGGGCGTACCCCCATGTGAAGCTGGCACCCTGACGCGGAGGAGAAACAAGCCGGATTAACCAATGATGCTGCGTGCGGCTTTGCCGTCACCCCGCAACCAGCTTCGTCTGCCGTTCCGCGGCCCGCACGGTCGCGACGCTGCCGGCGTTGAACGCCAGCGCGTCGGCCTCGACGCCGTCGGAGAAGATCACGCCGCCGTCCGGCATGTGCGACTCGAACCGCAGCTCCTCGCCCGGTTCGAGCAACCCCGCGGTCAGGTTGATCTTCGACGCCTTGCTCAGAAACGGTTCGCGCACCACGAAAACCAGGTGCGGATCGTCCCAGGGCAATTGCATCCGCGGCAGGTCCGGCGCTCCGTCCCTCAGCAGCAAGCGCGTGACCGCCGCCGCCATGTTTTGCGTCGAGCTAAACCAGCCCGTGGACCCCACGCCCGTCGAGACGAGGACGCCGCTGGACGAGTGCCGTTCGGTCCGTTTGCGGTAGGTGACGCTGTAGCGCGACGACAGGTGCGTCCGCTGGCCGAGGTAGAAATCGTTGAACGCCAGCAGGTGTTGGCCGTCGTTGAGTTGCACTTCGGCCATCGTGACCGCGTTATAGCGGGCCTGGTTGTCGAGGACGCGGGCGACGGCCTGTTTCGCCTTCTGCGGCGTGAACGGCAGCAGGATGCCGTCGATGCGGCCGGGGTCCGGGTTGACCGCGACGATCGGCTGCCCGGTCAGGTATTTCGCCGTGTTGGCGACCAGCCCGTCGCGGCCGACAGTCACTACTAAATCCTGCGGCGTAAAGATGAAGTTCGGCAAAAAGCCGCGGTCGATGACCTGCAACTTGGGCAACAGCCCTTCGAGTTGCCGGCGCAGGGTGCGCACGGCCCCGGTGTACGCCTCGTGCTCGCGGTCGTACTCCACGAAGTTCAGGCCCATGTGCTCGATGTAAAACTTGGCCTGCTCGCGCGTGTTGAACCGCTGGATCAACTCCTCGACGCGCGTCTTCAAGGTGACGAGGACGATCTTGTCGAACATGGGACACCCCCCTTCCGCCGCTTGCGGCTGAGCGCTTAGCCGCAAGCGGCAAATCCGACCTCATTACGGTTGCAACAACGTCTGCAACAAGTCCGGCGAGATGTTCAGGTTGCCGACCTTGGCGGCATTGGCGGCGATGTCCTGGAACGCCATCGCGATCATCAACCGCGGATCGACCGACCGGGCCGCCAGCACTTGCAGCGACTTCGGATCGAGCGCGGCCAGCGGCTTCAGCGTCGCCGTGACGGCGTAGGCCTGCGCGTCGGCACGGGTGCGGCTGTTTTCGGCCTCCATTTGCACGAACTGCCGACGTTGCTCCTCCAGGGCAATCTGCCCGCCCAGGCGCGTCTCCTCGATTTGCCGTTGCTTTGTCTGCACGGCGACTTCCGTGTTCAGTTCGTTCTCGCGGATCGTGCGCTCCTGCTCGACCGCGTTGTTGCGGCGGGCGTAAACGGCGTCGTCGGCCTCCCGCAACAGGCGTTCGCGCGCCTCGGCTTCGAGTGCCTTGGAAGTCTCCGGCACCGGCTTGATGGCGAGGATCGAGAAGCCGAGTAATTCGACCCCCAAATTCGCCAACGTCGGCGCCGCGGCCAGCGCGACCTGGACGCGGCGGGCGATGACGTCGGCCTCGACCAAGTCCGCCCGCAACGGCCGGCCCTGGATTTCGCCGCGCATCGCGTTCTGGGCCGCGTAGGTGATCCGCAGCGGCAGCTTGTCGGGGTCGTCCGACGAGTAGCCGCCGCCCGGCAGCACGGTGTAGTCGAGCAGGGTGGCGAGCTTGTGCGGCTCGGCGACGCGGAACGTCAGGTGGCCTTGCACCGTCACCGCCTGGAAATCGAGTGTGGTTTCGTTGAAGATAAACGGCACGTCGGTGCTGCCCACCGGGATGGCCGTCAGCGTCGAGGACGGCGCGAAGTAGAAGAACGACAGGCCGGCGCCCTCGCGGCGGACGCGGCCGCCGACGTGGTGCAGGACGTAGGTCGTGGGCGATGCCTTGAAGTAGCGGATGCCGAACATGGCTGCCTCCCGCCCGAAAGGGCGTTGGATGAAGGAAAGTCTTTGCCTCCACAGGCAGTCTACGCTTGACTTCGTGTCAAGGCAACACTATCCTTGGAAATTAACGGAATTGATGGGTTAAGATTCCGATCCTGCCCGGTAACCGTTCACTCCCCCCCTTACGAAGGGGGGGTTGGGGGGGTTAAGAACGAAAGCAGTCGGTCAGTGCGCTCTCTCCACCCCTCTACCCCCCCTACCCCCCCTTCGTAAGGGGGGGAGTGAACGGTTACTCTGCCCGGAGCGGTGGCAGGATCGGCATCCTACCCCACGGGCCGCGGAGTCAGGCGATGGCGAAAAAAAAGCATGAATACTGCTACGAATGGCCGCGCCCCGCCGTGACGGTGGACATGGCGCTGTTCACCGTGGCCGGTGCGCTGAACGACCTGCGTTTGCAGGTGTTGCTGATCGAGCGCGACGAAAAGCCGTGGCAATGCATGTGGGCGTTGCCGGGCGGTTTCGTGCGCGAGAATGAAGACCTGAACGCCGCGGCGGTGCGCGAGCTGGACGAGGAGACCGGCATCCCTGGCGCGCGGTTGGAGCAGGTCGAAGCGGTGGGCACGCCGGGCCGCGACACGCGCGGCCACGTCATCACGGTGGTGTACGTCGGCCTGACGGCGGGCGACCGCCACGAGCTGAAGCCGCGCGGCGACGCGCGCCAGGCGCGTTGGTTCGACGTATCGGCGGCGCGACCGTTGCCAAACCTGGCGTTCGACCACGGCGAATTGTTGCGGCGGGCGCTGCACCACTTGCGCCGCCGCTTGGCCGAAGCGCCCGTGTGTTTCGAGTTGTTGCCGGAGACGTTCGCGTTGAGCGAACTCCAAGCGCTGACGGAAGCGATCCTGGGCTACCCGCTGGACCGCCGCAACTTCCGCCGCAAGGTGGTGGAAACGGGCCTGGTCGCCGAGGCGGCAGGGCGGCGCGAGGGTTCACACCGACCGGCACAACTGTTCCGCTTCGTGCCCGAGTTGTTTCAACCGCGCGACCGGCCGTTGCCGTTGTAGGACACTCGTCGTTAGAGCGTTCGGGAAAAAAAAGATCGCGAAGGCGGCGAGTCCGCAGCGCGAAGCAAGGACGAGCGCGCAATGCCGGGAACCGTGCCGCTCGTCCTTGCTTCGCGCTGCGGACTCGCAGGCCCGACGGAAGCGCCTCTCATTCTTTCCGCACTCTCTTAGGTCTTCTCACCCCATCAACTCTTTAATCGGCGTCGGGTCGCTAACCAAGTGCGTCGGCCGGCCGTTCGGCATGTACAGCATTTTGTCGGGGTCAATGCCCAGCTTTCTGTAAATCGTCGAGGCGAAGTTCTCCGGCGATAGCACGCGCTCCACGGCGCTGTAACCCTTCGCGTCGGTCGCGCCGACGACCTGGCCGCCGGGCGTGCCGCCGCCGGCGAAGAGCACCGACATGGCCGTGGACCAGTGGTCGCGACCGCCCTTGTCGTTGACCTTCGGCGTCCGCCCGAACTCGCCCAGGGCGATCACCAGCGTCGTTTCCAACAGGCCGCGCTGGGAGAGGTCCTCGATCAGCGCGGCAATCGTCGCCTCGAACGACGGCAGCCGTTTCGTCAGCGCGGGGAAGAGGCCTTCGTGGTGGTCCCAACCGCCTTCGTACAGGGTGATGAACGGCACGCCCGCCTCGACCAGTCGCCGGGCCAGGAGTGCCCGCTGGCCGAACGGGTCGCGGCCATAAGCTTCGCGCACGCGGTCCGGCTCACGGCCCACGTCGAACGCCGCCTGCGCCTGCTTCGACGCGATGAGGTCGTAGCCCTGTTGGTAATGTTCGTCTGCGGCGAGGGCCGGGTCGCCAGCCGCCTGGTCGTGGAAGCGTTCCATGCGATCGAGTTCGGCGCGGATTTCGCGGCGCGACGCGAACCGCTCGCCGCTCAAGCCGCCCGGCAGGGCCACGTCGCGGACGCGGAAGTTGTCCTGGTTGGGGTTGTCGGAGACGACGAACGGAGCGTATTTCGCGCCAAGAAAGTTTGGCCCGCCGGAGCGCGCCATGCTCGGCATGGAGAAGTACGCCGGCAGCCCGGCGGGCGCGCCGCGCTCGTGAGCCGTGACGGAGCCGAGGCTCGGATGGAAGCTGACGAACGCACCGCAGCCGACCGGAATGCGCGGCGGCGCGCCGGTCATCAGGTAGTGGTTGCCCGCGCCGTGATTGCCCTGGTCGTGCTTGATCGACCGCACCACCGCGAGCTTGTCGCTGACGGCGGCGAGGCGCGTCAGGTGCTGCGAAAAGAGCAATCCAGGCGTGCGCGTCTTGATCGCGCTAAAGGCGCCGCGAATTTCCTTCGGCGCGTCGGGCTTGGGGTCGAAGGTTTCGTAGTGCGTCGGCCCGCCGTCCATCCAGATGAGGATGCAACTCTGCGCTGCCGGCTTCGACGTGGCAGGATCCGCGGCGACGCTCCGCAACCGCAGCAGGTGTGCCAGACCGCCGCCGAGGACCGCGCCGAGGCCAAGTTTCAGGCAATCGCGGCGCGTCGCGTCGTCGCAGTTTTTGTGCTTCGTCATAAGTCCCCTCAATGCGACCTGTCAAACCATGCGCAACTTTTGGCACGCCTCGACGTAGGTAGTCTCCAGGTTGATCGGCAGGCTAAAATCGCTGGTCAAGGCTAAAGGCAAGATCGGCAGCGGCTCTCCCAGGGCCAGGGGAACTAACCAGACATCCGTTTGTTCTACCTCCTCGCGCCGATTGCGTCGATAGGCCGCCACATAAAGTAAGGGCCGCGCGGGGAAAAGATACGGGCTCCCGTCGGGCAGTAATTGTACCACTTCATCGTGCAGGTTCGCGTGCCGGCTGGTGACAATATCGACCAGAATCAGGCTAATTCCCTGGCTCAGATAACTGGCACACTTGACGGCGAAGGCTCGTCGATGCTCCGGGCGATCCTTGTTCGCCGGGCTAATTAACTCGATGGCCGCCACCAGCGTAGGTCCAGCCTCCGTATTGATGATCTGCACCTCAAACGTGTCGGCAAACACGGCCGGCATTACCATTGTCGGTGTGGACGCCGACCAGTCACGCACCGCCGTGGCACCGGCCCCGTTGTAAGCCGCTGACGTGGTGGGCAGCGTACTCTCAAACGTGGCGACATCGATCTCCACACGGGCACCGCTATGAATGTGAGGTTCGGCAAAGAAACGCTTGGGTAGCAGTTTCTCGTTCAGCGTATCGACCAGGACGTTCGCCCATTTGGAATGAAAGCCTTCCCAATGGCGCTCTTCACTCAAAGGCGGATGAAAGTGGTCGAGCAAAGGCATGACAATTCTCCTTGCACAGCAAGCCGCATTGGACTGGATGCCCGCTAATGCAGCTTCGATAATCCACTGTTCAGCGGAGTTTGCGTGCCAGGCCATCCAGGTGAACCCGCCGCGCCTCCGCCCGCCTTACTCGCTCCCGCCGCCGACAAAGGCGACACAACTTCGCGGTGGTCCAAACATCCCCTTTCGCGATCTCGTACCACCACTTCTGCTGCGTTGCCGTCCAAACCTCCACTTTGCCACAACCCTCACACACAAAAGGTTTATCGAGGTAGTAGCCGCGAGTTACGAAATCGGGATTGCTGTAGCTCCTATTCGGGGCGAGAGCGCCGGCGGTAACGGTCGCACCGCGCAAGGCTGCCTTTCGCTTGACAGCCCGGTCCAAAACCGCTTGCTCGGCGGCTTGCTTCGCCGCGCGGCGTTCCTTCTTCGCATCAAGTTCCAACCGGCGCTGTTTTCCACTCTTCATGTTCCGACTCGATTGACGCTCGCTCCTACCTTTACACGCTCCCGTTTTTCACCGGAGAAGCCATTCCTTGGATCGGATTCCACGCAACGGCTAAGGACCGCAAGTCGGCCGGATCCGTGAACCGCAACGTCAGTTGCCGCCCCCGAATGTCCAAGGGACATTGAAGGGTCAGATAGGGAACCGGTTGCGACTCGCTGGGCGTGCGTGCGTGTAGGGCAAGCACAGTGATCGGTGATTCGGATTCGCCGGCCGGTAGCGATACCGTGCGCGGCTTCAAGGCGTCGAGTGGAGTTCCGGCCGTAAACACGACGAGAAATGCGGCCGTCTGGGGATCGACCAACCCGATATCGAACGGCAAGCGCGCCCGGTGACGAATTGCTATTTCGTTGGGCTGCGGCTCGGCCTCCGGAAAAGAGTCAATCACTGCAAGCGCGATTGGGTCGGCTGAAGGATGCGTTGACGGGTCGAGCAGTATTTCCACTAATGCGTTTTGTGAGGCTCCACCATTCACATATTGCGTTCGGCCAGGTGAATCCCCACTTACTCGCTTTCTCCAATAGGCCTCCAACCAAAAGCCGCCTCCCTGGCGCGTGACCCAGACTACTTCATCTCCAGTCAGCTTCCGAAATTGATACAGTACTCGGGTGTTAATCGACTTCTCGCCTATAGCGCTAAGATAGACGAACTCGGAGCCGAACAACTTTTCGATAGCGGCGACCGCCTCAACTTGGATCAGGCGCTCGTTCTCGTCGAGTTGGGCGACCATCCACTGTGCGATTTCCTTGGTAGTAGCCATAAATCACCAATTCGATGCCCAAGTCTTGATTAACCGGACTAGCCACCGCCAACCACTCAATCCTTCAAGAAAAACTCTGGCGTATTCAGCAGCGCCCACAGGATGTCTTCCGCCGCCTGCCGCCGCGTCACGCCGGGTTTGGCGATGATCTTTTGACACGCGGCCCGCTCCGTCTCGTCCGGCAAGCGACTGTAACACGCCAAATACAATTCATCGACCATTTCCTCCGGCGTCTTTGCTTTTGCCGCCAGGCGGGCCGCGCGGCCGTCGTCGCTCGCCACCTTGCGCTGCAAATTCGGCGAATTCATCAGGTGCAGCGCCTGCACGACCGTCGTTTCGGTCGTGCGCTCGCACGGCGGATCCTGGTTCGGGTCGGGGCGGCCGAAGCTGTCGAGGAACACCGATTGCGCGCGGAACGTCCACAGCTGCGTCGCCCGCGAACCCGTCGGCATCGCGGCAAACGTTTCCGGCACCTGCGTCACGTCGCACACGGCGTCAAGGAGCACTTCGGCCCGCAGCCGCTGGCGGTAGTGGCGCGAATAGTTGCGCGTGTCGGCGGCGTTGCGGTCGGTGGGGTGCGAACTCAGGCCGTAAGTGTGCGAGGTCATAATCGTGCGGATCAGCTTCTTGAGGTCGTAACCCTGCTTGCGGAAGTCCTGCGCCAGCGCGTCGAGGAGCGGCCCGTTGCTCGGCGGGTTGGTCGCCCGCAGGTCGTCCACGGGATCGACGAGGCCGCGGCCCATCAGGTCGGCCCAGACCCGGTTGACGATCACGCGGGCGAAATACGGGTTGTCGTCGGCGAGCATCCAGTCGGCCAGGACTTCGCGCGGGTCGCCGTCCGGTTCGATTGCCTTCGCCTGGCCGAACAGCGGCCGCGGCGTCATCACCGCACCGGTGAGCGGGTGCTTGACCACGCCCTTGCCGCCGTTGAAGATGACCTCCTCGCCGCCGGAAATGGGCGGCGAGATGCCCGTGCCCTTGCGGCCGACGTTCGCGAAGTACGCGGCCAGGCTGTAGAAATCGTCCTGGCTCCAGACCTCGAACGGATGATGGTGGCAGCGGGCGCAGTCCAGGCGGATGCCGAGGAACAGTTGCGACAGCATCGTCGTGACTTCGTCCGGCTCGCGGCGGTCGCGGAAGACGACGGCCGGGCCGTTGCGAAACGTGCTGCCCTGGGCGGTGACGATCGCGCGCACGAACTGGTCGTAAGGCTTGTTGTCGCGGAACGACTGCCGCAGCCAGGCGTCGAGGTTGTAGACGGCTTTGATGCCGGCGCGATAGGGATTCGGCCGCAGCAGGTCGGCCCACTTGTTCGCCCAGTAGTCGGCGTACTCCGGCTGCTCCAGCAAGTGCGCGACCAGCTTGGCCCGCTTGTCGGTCGCATGGTCGGCGAGGAAGGTGCGGGCCTCCGCCGGCGTCGGCAGCCGGCCGATGGCGTCGAGGTAGGCGCGGCGCAGGAACGTCGCGTCGCCGGCCGCTTCCGAGGGCGTGATGCCAAGCTCTTGCAGCTTGTGCCAAACGTGGCCGTCGATGAAATTGTTGCGCGGCAGCTTGGCGTACAGTTCCGCGGGCACATTGCCCTTGAGCGGGATCGTCACGTTGCAGACGGCGAACTTTTCCATGAACCGCGCCATGACCGCCGCCTCGCCGGGCAGCGGCCCCGCCTTGATGCGGCCGTTGGCGCTGACGGCGGCGACGGCGCTCTCGTTCGACTGGAAGATCGTCAGGTGCGTGACATCCACCCTGGTGCCGTCGGAGTAATAGCCGGTGACGACGAGCGGTTGCTCGGCGAGGTTGTCGAGGACCTGTTCCGCCGGCTCGACCGTAATCTTCGTCAGCTTGGGCGTATCCTTCGTGTCGCGCGGCGTACCGGCGGCGACCCAGCGGCGCAGCACGTCGTAGCTGGGGTCGTGCGGGTCGAGGCGTTTGCCGCCGCCGTGGGCGACCTTGGCGGTGGGCTTGAGCAAAAAGAGGCTATTTTCCGGCGACGAGGGTAAGACCCGGCGGCCGCGTGCTTCCTGCGTGAGGGCGTTGAAGTCGAAGTCCGCGTCGAAACCGAGCAGCGAAAGTTGGAAGCCGTTCTGTCCGCGGGCTTTGCCGTGACAGGCTCCGGCGTTGCAGCCGGCGCGCGTCAAGATCGGCAGCACGTCGTGCTCGAACGTGACGGACGGCTGCGGACCGCCGGCGACGAGGCGGCCGGGAAGAATCAGGACGCCGAACACGAGAAGAAGGAAACGACGATACCGCATGAGGAAAACCCGGGTGGGAGAGAAACCGGCGGGAGGTCGGTTGCCATGCTGTTAGAGAGTCCGGAAAGAATGAGACGCGCTTCAGTCGGGCCTGCGCGTCCGCA
>JBBRLG010000019.1:0-28510 GCA_038231495.1 Gemmatales bacterium
GAAAGACCTTGGCGTTGATCTTCGTGTTGGGAAAACCCCATGCCTCCATGCGCTGGTTGACCGCTACGATGCCGACCTTGTCGAGCACGAGGTTCGTCGCCGAGTTGTCGGAGACGGCGACCATGAGCCGCACCGCGTCGCGCAGTGGAAACGTCGCGCCGTCGCTGAAGTGCTTGGTAAGGATGCCACTGCCGGGCACCTTGTCGGCTTCGTGCAGGGTCACCGGGTCGGTCAGTTTAAGATTGCCTTCCTGGGCCTGCAAATAGGTTTCGATGAGGACGGCAACCTTGATAAGGCTCGCGGTCGGCATCGGCTCGTCGGCGTTGAGGTAGTAGGTCGTGCCGGTGCCGAGGTGCTTGACGGCGATGGCGACCTTGCCCTTGTGGGCTTTGGCCAGCGGCGCGAGGCGGCTCTCCAGTGACGCGGGTTCCTCGGCGCGGCAAGCAGAAGCCAGGGCAACGACAGCGAGCAAGGCGGCGAGGCGTCGGGACATGGTAGTCTCCGGAGTTTGCCGCTGGCGGCGTTGCGGTTTTCCCCGCAAAGCCGCAAGCGGCAAAGGCGGTTACTTTTTCTTCTTCTTCAGACGGCCGAACAATTCCGTGAGTGACACGGTGAAGCCGGGCAGGATGTCGCCGCCTTCAAGGGTTCCGTCGGTCTCGATGCGGCGGTGTTTCGTGGGCGACGTGTAGACCTCGGCGGTTTGAGTCTTGGGTTGGATTTCCCACACTTCTTGCACCCCGGCCTGGAAATAGTCCAGGCGTTTGCGTGCCATCTCCTTCTTTGTGTTGCTGCGGCTCAAGACCTCGATGGCGAGATCGGGCACGAGGTCGGGGAGGGGGTCGTCCGGCACTTCATTTTTGGGCATGCGGTCCCACGAGATGAAACAAACGTCCGGCACGCGGACCCGTCCGGGCCACAAGCGGAGTTGGCCCGCTTCGCCCAGGGCTATGCCCAGGTCCTGGCGGTCCAGAAAATTCAACAAGAGGCGGGCAATGTGGAGGGCGAGAAAGGACTCTGCAGCGCCCATAGCTTTCTCCACCAGCACCCCATCGAACAGTTCACAGATTCGCCTCGATGGCGATTCGCGCACGGCCACAACGTCCGCTTCCGTCGCGGTGCCGGGCGCGGGCCGCATACGGATGCGGGACAGCGGCACCTTGCCCAGTTGCTCCCAGGCGTCGGCGAATGTGACCACGTCGAGATCAGTTTCAGTTGCCCGGATCATGCGCGACTCCCTTGCATTTGCCGCTTGCGGCTGAGCGCTCAGCCGCAAGCGGCAATACTATTCTCACCCCGCATACTTCTTCCGCATCTTGTCCAAAAACGTCTTCGCGTCCGCCGTCACGTCCCAGGCGTTGGGCCAGAAACACAGGTCCACCACCCACCAGTCGTTCGGCACGTCCGCCTGGTTCAACGCCGGCAACAGCTTGTCGAAGTTCAACGACCCGGTGCCGAACGGGTTGTGCGTGCTCGTGTGGTGCTCGTTCAGCGAGCCGTCCGAGTCGATCAAATGGACCTGGTTGATCCGGCCCTTCAGCTTTTCCAGGAGCTCCTCCGCGCCGCCGGGCAGCGTCTCCTTGGTGCCGACCTGGTTGGCGCCGATCCCGGCACACATGTGCGCGTGGCAGGTGTCGTACATGACGCCAAAATTCTTGTTGCCCTTGGCCTTCACCGCGTCCACAATCTGCACGACCTCCGACGGCTTGTTGAACAGGAAGCCCGGCTCGAACTCCCACGTCAAATTCATGCCGAAATCCGCGGCGATCTTGCTGCACTTGTCCCAGACGGTGACGATGCGGTCCATGCCGGCCTTCGGGTCCGTGCCCGACTTCTCGAAGAAGTCCGGCGGCTCGACCGCGTCCACGCGGATCGTCTTGATGCCCAGGTCGGAGCCGAACACGGTGAAGCCGAGGAACGCCGCCATGTACGGCGTCGGGTTCTCGTCGAGGATCGACGGCCCCGGCTTCTTGAAGCCCCACAGATCGACGGCGATTCCAGAGAATTCCAGCCCGTGGTCGGCGACTTGCTTCTTGAGCTGCTGCCGGTCGGCCTTGGTCGGGTGCGAGAACGGCGTCGGGTGCTGGCCAAAGCTGCCCAGCTCGACGCCGTCGTAGCCGAGGTGTTGCAGCTTGTGCAAAACCTCGTGGAAATCGGTCGTCGGCTTTTCCTGGTTAAAGATGTACGCCCAGCTGCCAATGGAGAGCTTCTTCATGGTGATTCCCTCGAATGAGTGAATGGTGGTGGTTCAAGCAGTTGACCACACCGGTTAATCGTTTTACTTCATCGCGGCGTCCATTTCCAGTTGCGGATTTCCGGCATGTCCTCGCCGTGCTTGCAAATATAGTGCTTGTGGTCGATCAGCTTGTCGCGCAACGCCTGGGTGACGTACGCCGCCTTCGGGCCGAGCTGCGGCACGCGGTCGATTACGTCCTGCACCAGGTGGAAGCGGTCCAGGTCGTTCAGCACCACCATGTCGAACGGCGTCGTCGTCGTGCCTTCCTCTTTGTAGCCGCGGACGAGCAAGTTGGCGTGGATGTGGCGGCGATACGTCAGCCGGTGGATGAGCCACGGGTAGCCGTGGAACGCGAAGATGACCGGCTTGTCCTTCGTGAACAGCACGTCGAACGCCTTGTCGCTCAGGCCGTGCGGGTGTTCGGTCTGCGGCTGGAGCGTCATCAAATCGACGACGTTGAGCACGCGCACCTTTAACTCCGGAATGGCCTTCCGCATGTAGTCCACGGCGGCCAGCGTTTCGAGCGTCGGCACGTCGCCGCAACAGGCCATGACCACGTCCGGCTCGGTGCCGGCGTCGTTGCTGGCCCACTCCCAGATGCCGATGCCCGCGGTGCAGTGCTTGACCGCCTGGTCCATCGTCAGCCACTGCGGCGAAGGCTGTTTGCCCGCCACGATGACGTTGATGTAGTGCCGGCTGCGCAGGCAATGGTCCGTCACCGACAGCAGCGTGTTGGCGTCCGGCGGCAAATAGACGCGGATGATCTCGGCCTTCTTGTTGACGACGTGGTCGATGAAGCCGGGGTCCTGGTGACTGAAGCCGTTATGATCTTGCCGCCAAACGTGCGACGTGAGCAGGTAGTTCAACGACGCGATCGGCCGCCGCCACGGGATGTGCCGGGTCGTCTTGAGCCATTTCGCGTGCTGGTTGAACATCGAATCGATGATGTGGATGAACGCCTCGTAGCACGAAAAAAAGCCGTGCCGGCCGGTGAGCAGGTAGCCCTCCAGCCAACCCTGGCACAGGTGTTCGCTAAGCACTTCCATGACCCGGCCGTCCGGCGCAACGTGGTCGTCGGTCTTGAGGATGTCGGCGGTCGAAACGCGGTCCGTGACCTTGAAGACGGAGCCGAGCCGGTTCGACGCGGTCTCGTCGGGGCCGAAGATGCGGAAGTTCTTGCGCTCCAGGTTGAGCTTCATCACGTCGCGGAGGAAGTCGCCGGTGATGCGCGTCGCCTCGGCGTCCACCGCGCCCGGTTGCGTGATCTTGACGGCGTAGCTTTCAAAATCCGGCAGGCGCAGCTCTTTCATAAGGAGGCCGCCGTTGGCGTGTGGATTGGCACCCATGCGCCGTTCGCCCGTGGGGGCCAGTTCCGCCAACTCCGGCAGCAGTGTGCCGGCCGCGTCGAACAGCTCTTCCGCGTGGTAGCTCTTGAGCCAGGTTTCGAGCAAGCGCAGGTGATCGGGCTTGGTATCGATCTCGGAAAACGGCACCTGGTGCGACCGGAACGAGCCTTCCGTCGGCAGGCCGTCCACCTCCTTCGGTCCCGTCCAGCCTTTCGGCGACCGCAGAACGATCATGGGCCAGCGCGGCCGCTCCTTGAAACCATTGGTCCGCGCCTCGGTTTGGATACGCTTGAGATCGGCGACGATCTTATCGAGCGTCGCCGCCATCAACTGGTGCATCGTCGCCGGGTCGTCGCCTTCAACGAAGTACGGCGTGTACCCGTAACCGCGGAACAGGTCGTCCAACTCCTCGTGGCTGATGCGTGCCAGGACGGTCGGCCCGGCGATCTTATAACCGTTCAGGTGCAGAATCGGCAACACGGCCCCGTCGCGGACCGGGTTCAAAAACTTGTTCGAGTGCCAGCTGGCGGCCAGCGGTCCGGTCTCGGCCTCACCGTCGCCGACGACGCACGCCACGAGCAGGTCGGGGTTGTCGTACGCCGCCCCGTAGGCGTGGGCCAGGGCGTAGCCCAACTCGCCGCCCTCGTGGATGGAGCCGGGCGTCTCCGGCGCGACGTGGCTGGGAATGCCTCCCGGAAATGAAAACTGCTTGAACAGGCGATTGATGCCGTTTTCATCCGGGCCGATGTTCGGATAAACCTCGCTATAGGTGCCTTCAAGGTAGGTGTTGGCGACGAGGCCCGGTCCGCCGTGGCCGGGGCCGGCAATGTAAATAACGTTGAGGTCGTTGTCCTTGATGACGCGGTTCAAATGCACGTAAATGAAGTTCAAACCGGGCGTGGTACCCCAGTGGCCGAGGAGGCGCGGCTTGACGTGCTCGCGCTTGAGCGGCTGTTTGAGGAGGGGGTTGTCGAGGAGGTAAATTTGCCCGACGGAGAGGTAGTTGGCGGCCCGCCAATAGGCGTTCAGCTTGTGCAAAAGGTCTGGGGACAAGGGCTGATCCATTGCGGCGGCTCCTTCGGTCGAACGGGTTGGACACGACAGTGCGGCCTATTGTAGGACGAACGGGCGTCGCGGCTGCCAAGCGGACCTGGCGTCACGGAGTTGTCCGGACACCGGCCGTCCCTCCGACAATTCCAAAATCCGATTGCACGTCCCTGCTGCGTACTTTATCCTTGGGCGCATGGTCGTGCGAAATGCGCTCCTTTACCGAGGACTAACCATCATGACTGTGCGTGCAATGCTGCTGACCGTCGGCGTGTTCCTTGTGGCCTACGCCCCGCTGCGGGCCGACGACAAGGCCGACCTCAAACCGCTGGTCGGCACCTGGAACGTGTCCGCGTTCGAGACGGACGGCAAGAAACTCAACGAGGAACAGGTCAAGGACCTCACCGTCACGTTCAAGGCCGACGGCACCTGGAACGTCAAGAAGGGCGATAACCTCATTAACGAGGGCACCTTCAAAATCGATGCGAGCAAAAAGCCCATGACCATCAACAGCACGTCGGGGCTGGCCCAGGGCGACGAGCTGGGCATTTATGAAGTGAAGGACGACGTGATGAAGTTCTGCGCCGCCGCGACCGGCAAGGATCGGCCGAAGGAGTTCGGTTCAAAGGAAGGCAGCGGCCACACGTATTTCCTCCTCAAACGCGCGAAGCCATGACGCGCCCGGTTGCCGCACGGCGGGTGGGGCGGGTTCACCGTCCCGCACCGCCGGCCGCGGCCTTTCGGTCTCTCTCTTTTCCCCGCCTTCGGATGTGGTATTCCGCGAGCCGAGCGTTTTCCGTATAATGCTTGGAGAAAAGTCTGGCTAATTCAACCGCTATCGCCCCGGAATTTACCAAAAGTCCGTCCATGATTAAGCACATCCACATCACCAATTTCAAAAGCTTGGAAGATGTCCAGGTTTCGCTCGACCCGGTCACCGTCCTGATTGGGCAGAGTGGGTCCGGGAAAAGTAACTTCATTGACGCACTCCGCTGGTTGAGAGGCTACCTCACTTATCGTAACGATGGAACGGTACAAAATTTGTGCGGCAACTGGAACAAGGTTATGTGTGCCACGGCTCGCAAACCCATGACCGTGTCGTTTGAATTGACCTTTGACGCACCAGGTTTTAGTAATGATTTCCGCTACCGCTTGGCGTTTCAGCAGCCCCAAGAACAGGCCAACCCGCTGCTCTTGGAGGAGGAACTTCATCTTGGTAAGAAAGTTCTTTTCCATCAACGGCAGGGGAAATGGGTCGAGCAACCTCCGCTTGTAAGCCTGCCTCAACCTGGCCAAATTATGCTCGGTGCTCTGACAGGGTTCCAGGAGGTGACAATTGCGTACCTGGTCCTGACGAGTGGTATTGGCTGTTACACATTCCCCGATCGTGTTCTCACGCCGGGGCCGGGGCATGGTCTGCGGCAAGGAGAAACGGGATTCGCGGACAACGGGGATAATTTCTTACAAACGTTCACCGACGTCATTGTCAATCTATCCACCTGGCAGCACCTCCGAGACATAACGGCATCCTTGCGCCGCCTGAAGCCATCGCTCAAGAGCCTTGATTTGCAACAACCGACCCGGCAGGAAATCGTCGTCAGCCATGAACTGAATGGGCACCTCCTCGTATTCCCGTTGGACCAGGAGTCGGAAGGATTTCGTCGTTTGCTGGCTTGTCTGATCGCACTGTATCAATCACCTCCTAAGCAGACGTTAATCTTTGACGAGCCGGAGAAAGGCATCTACCCTGCCGGACTCTCTATTTTGGCGGACGAATTCAAGGGCTACGCCGCCAAGGCGCGCGGACAGGTCATCCTGACGACGCACAGTCCGGAATTTCTGGACCAGTTTTCTCCCGAACAAATTCGGGTCGTCGAGATGATCGACTACACCACCCGAATCGGCCCCGTCGCGCCCGAGCAACTTGAGGCGTTGCGCGAACACTTCATGAAACCGAGCGACTTGTTAACCGTCGATGAGGCTCGCCTGGACGAGTCGCTGGTCGGGGCAAGATAAGTTATGCCTTCGCCCAAGCGGCTTGTCTTGTTCGTGGAGGGCGCGGGCGACCGTGATGCCGTTCCGGTCCTCGTCAAGCATCTCCTCACCGCCGCGAATGGCTGGTCCCATCTTTTTCTAGACGAACAACCCTTCGTGGTCGGGAACGTAGCGGCTTTGACCAAGGGCGACGGCAAAGAGTTGGTCCGGTTTCTAAAGGCGGCCGCCAAACGTCCAAACCTGGGAGCGGTGCTGTTGGTTCAGGACGGCGACCTCCCCCGCATTCGCGGCGAAGACTTCTGTGCCGCCCGTTTTGGATCGCGTATGTCCGAATGGGCCAAAATTGCCGGAGCGGGCGTCGGGTTTTCCGTCGCCACCGTGTTCGCTTGTCAGGAATACGAATCCTGGATGCTGGCCTGCGTCGATCGGCTCGCGGGTCGGGAACTGCCTGACAAACGGCCGGGCGTCAAACCCGGCACCCCGTCGCCAGGGGGCGATCTTGAAAAAAGCCCACGCGATGCCAAGGGTTGGTTGGACCAGCACCTTGACGCAGGTTGCAAGCCGACACGCGATCAGAAACTTTTCACGCAGCTGATGCTGGATCACCTTGAGGTCATCCGGCAGCGGCCCCTGCGTTCCTTCCTCCGTCTTGAGAACGCCTTGAGCCAACTGGTTGCTGCCGCCGTCGCCGGAACCTTCGTCGTTACACCCGTCGCTCACGCTTCCGGCTCAGAAATACGCGACAACAAAGGCAAGCGCACGACAAACGTCGTTCCGTGATTCAACTCCGTCGTGTAAGTGATCGAGCCGCCGCCGAAACGGTTGTAGTTGATCGCGTTCATCAACAGGTTGGCTGCGTGTAGTCGTGGTTTCAAAATCTAAGGGGTTCCTTTCACAACTAACGTCCCGGTTGTTGGGTGCCATGCTTTGGTACTCCAAAGCATGCTTTCGCGTACGAAAGCATGGCACCCGCCCCAATCATCCTGGACACCATTGCTGCAACGGACTACTAAGCTAAGGCGCGCCGGGGACGATAGTCCCCTGTGTGAGACCAACGGGTGGACACTCCCACCGGGGACTTTCGTCCCCGGCGCGCCTTAGAATTGAAACCACTGCTCAACGAACTACTTGCTCTCCGGCGTCCAGCCGAGCACGATGTCGAACTGCGCCGCCAATTCGCCGGCGCGCGACTCCTTCACCGCCACGAAATCGATCGTGACCGACGCCCGCGCCTTGGCGTCCTTGATGTCGCGGTAGACGCCGTCCCTCTCGTTGGCCGCCTCGCCCTTGATGTAGCACTGCGTCGTCAGCAGTTCCTTGCCGTTGCGCTTGACCTTGAAGTGAATGTGCGGCGTCCGACCGGGGTAGGCCACCGGCTTGATCGTACGGAAATAGTATTCGCCGCTGGAGCCGGTCAGGAAACGGCCGAAGCCCTGGAAGTTCTCGTCGCGCTTCCTCTTTCCGGAATCGCCCGTGTGCAGGTAGACCGCCTTGGCGTCCACCTGCCAGATTTCGACGAGGGCGTTCTTGACCGGGTCGCCCTTGGCGTCGAGGATTTTACCGCTAAGGTGCGTCACGTCGCCGACGGCCGGCGTGATGGAGTCGTTGACGATGAGCAGGTCGTTGTCGGTGTCGAGCGGCAATTTGTTGGGGTAGAACGGCCCCTCGGTCTGGGCCGGCGTCTTGACGCGTTCCAGCTCGTCGGCGAACAGACCGGGCGTCGTGAACGCTGCCATGCCCAGCGTGGCGGCGCCCAGGAAAATACGGCGGCTCGGCAGGTACAGGGTTTTCTTCATCGAGACATCTCCTCGGGCGATGGTGTTGGGGGTGGCCCACGCGGAAGCGCGACCCGCCCCACGACAGTACCCACTTTGTCGGGCGAAAGCTACGGCCGTGCGGGACGGTCGCCGCCGCGGCCGCGCGGCGGGTCGGGAGGGCCTTGCTGCTCCAGCGCGTCCTTGAACTGCTTGAGCTGGTCGTCGCTCAGCACGCCCTTCATCTGCTTGAGCATGTCCTCGCGGGCTTCCTCGAGAACTTTGCGTACCTTTTCGTGGTGCGCCTTGAGTACCTCTTCCGCCTTGTCGCGCTCTTTCTTGGTCAACTTGACATCGTCCAGGGCACGCTCCATACCATCGGGACCGCCCGGCAAACCGCTACCGCCGGGGCCGCCCGGACCGCCGCCGGGGCCGCCCGGACCGCGGGGCGGACCTTGGTTCTCCAGCGCGTCCTTGAACTTCGTGTGCTGGGTTTCGTTGAGCACATTCGCCATGCTCTTTAGTAGGTCATGGCGCGCCTGCTCGTTCAGCTTGCCCATTTTTTCGTGGTGCGCCTTGAGCGCGTCGTCCGCCTTGTCCTTCTCCTTGTCCGTCAGCTTCAGGTCGTCCACGATGCGTTCGAGGCCGCCCGGACCGCCGGGGCGCAGGCCGCCCGGCCCACCCGGACCGCCGCCGCCGGGACGTGGTCCGCCCGGACCGCCAGGACCACCCGGACCACCACCGGGACGGAGGCCGCCCGGAGCGCCCGGGCCGCGAGGCGCACCCTGGGCCTGTAGTGCGTCCTTGAACTTCGTGTACTGGGCCTCGGGGAGGGCGTCTTTCATTTGCTTGAGCAAGTCCTCGTGGGCTTGTTCCGTCAACTTGTCCATTTGTTCGCGGTGCGCCTTGAGCGCCTCTTCCGCCTTGTCCTTCTGCTTGTCGGTCAGCTTCAGGTCGTCGAGCATACGCTCAAGACCGAAGGGGCCGCCGGCACCGCCCGGACCACCCGGACCGCCGGGACCACCCGGACCCCGAGGCGGCGGCTGTGTCAGCGCCACCCCGGCCACGACGAGCGCCGCCGCCAGGGCGGACGCCAGAATTGTCACTTTTTTCATCTCAGGACTCCTTGCTTAACAGGCTGCGGTAGACATTGCAGCCGCAAATCACTTCGCCACGAACGGGTCGGAAAACTTCGGGTCGGCGATGAACTTCGGATCGCTCAACGTCTTCAAAAAGGCGACGAGGGCGGCCTTCTGCTCGTCGTCCATCTTCGGCCGGCCGCGCAAGACGCCGTCGAGATTCGGATGGTCTTTCACGCCGGAGCTGTAGTGCTCGATCACCTCTTCCAGCGTTTTGAAGCGGCCGTCGTGCATGTACGGCCCGGTAAACTCGATGTTGCGCAGGGACGGCGATTTGAACTGGCCCGCTTGCCGGCGGTTGGCGGTTAGGTTGGCGACGCCGCGGTCGGCAACCGTCGTGTCGGCGTCCAGGCCGTTGTTCCGCGTCCGCAGCAGGGAGAAGACCGCCGTTTGTCCCGCCGGCAGATGGCACACGGCACACCGGCGCAGGAAGAGCGCCTTGCCGCGATTCTCCTGGTCGGTGCAATTCGGGAAGTCGTCGCGCACCGATTCGACCTTGGCCAACCCGTCGTCGTACTTCGACTGATACGAGACCAGCGAGCGGACAAATTGTGCCAGTGCCCGAGCGGTGCGCTCCTTCGTGACCGTTGAATCGCCGAACGCCTTTTGAAACAGCCCGGCATAATCCGCGTCGTTGGCGAGCGTTTCCACCACCTTCGTCAGGTCGTGGCCCATCTCGAGCTTGTTCTGGATCGGCATGAGGACCTGTTCTTCGAGGGTCGCGGCACGCTCGTCCCAGAAGAAACGGCCGTTGGGATAATAGCGGATGTCGACGAGCGGCATGGCGTTGCGGTCGCCGTCCTTGCCCTCGTAGCCTTTGCTGAAACGGCGCGGGTCGGAGAAGGCGTGCTTCTGCTGGTGGCAGGACGCACAAGCGACGGTGTTGTTGGCCGACAGCCGCGTGTCGTAAAAGAGGACGCGGCCCAGGGTCGCGCCGGCGTCGGTGATCGGGTTGTCCTTCGGCGTGTTGTCGAAGCGGCGCACGACCAGCGTCTTGAAATGCTCCGGCAGCTCGACGCCGGCGTAGCGGTAGGGCGTCTCCGGCAGGCGGAGGCTGCGGGCCTTCGCCGGTAGGCCGGCGGCGCGGGGGGCGGGTCCCAGGCCGCTACCCGCGACCAGGACTGCGGCGAGAATCAGGATGACCATTCGTCGCACGGGCCGTCTCCTTCACGGGAATGACACGGGGTCGGGAAGCCCCGACGGTAGTTGCCGCGTGCAGTTTAGCCATCGTAACCTGAAGGGAACGTGAAGGGGACAAAAATGTGGGGAAGAAAAGAAATTGAGTGGCGGCAAGCGTTCGGAGGAAGGGAACGCGGCGGTCTCCCTGCAGGTCCAGGTATAATCGCCTGAAGAACGCTACCGTGCCGTTCAAGGGATCGGGCCAGGGGCCGAGACTTCCAGAGACCGCAAGAGGGCAGAGTGATGGGGCTGACACCGGCCGAACGACAACAACTTGAAGACTACCAAACCATGATGGGAACGGAGGCCGGCAGTCTGGCGCTGGCCCTGGACCGTCTCACCGACGTGATGGCAATGCTGGGCCAACACAAAGTTTACTGCCGGGTCGAGAAGGGGCCGCGCGCCGGGCAGCCGCCGCTCGACCTGGAAGAGCTGCTCGACGTGTTGCAGAAGGCGAAAAGGCTTGTTCAGGAAACGATGCTGCGGTTGCGCGAGGATCGGCAGTGATTGCTACTTGCGTGGCACTAATAGTAGTACAGCGCAATGAGTTACTCTTGTCTACGCACCCAAGGTTTCCTACCGTTACCTGGAGCAGCTGCTGTGCAGCTGTACCCCAATGCCTTTCCCCTGGGCCGGCGTGCCCCCGGACATCGTTTTTCGGACCAAGCCGGAGTTGAGCCTGGAATTGGTGGGTCAACTGCGGCAGCAACTGCGGCACGGTTGGGTGACCTTCGCTGAAGCCTAGGGCCGCAAGCAAGCCTTCTTGAAGAGCGACTGTTTCTTGGCGTCGGAGTCGGCGTCACAGACAGCGGCGATCTGCTCGCGCGGGATGCCGCATGCGAGCAGCTTATGGATGATCTCGCCGTAGGCCGAGTAGCCCCAGGGCGTCGGGTGAACGCCCATGTCGCAGAAGATCATCTGCGCGGCGCGTGTCCCCGCGGTTCGGTTCCAGATGGCCGCGACGTTCTCCACCAGCGCGTTGACTTTCGATCCCGGAAAATCGGGTGCCGTGGCGGAGAGCAGCCTGGCATTGGGATAGAGTTGCATGAACTCGCGGCCGAACTGCTCCAGCAGGTGGTTGGGCACGACGTACAACGGCTTGCCGATCAGGCCCGCCTGCTTCATCTTCTTCCCAGTCGCCGCCATCGTGAAGGTCTTGCCCGCTCCGACGGCCTGGGCGAGCAGCGTATTGCCGGAACTCATGCCGCGCCAAACGGCATCGTTCTGGTGAGCGTGTAGCCGGATGGTCTGGTTCATGCTGGGGAAGTCGAGGTGGCGGACGAGTCGAGCCCCTTTACTTTGACGGTGCGATGCGACGAGTCTGTGCAACGCCTTCGCGAAGTGGAACTATTTTGTCGATACCCGGCGTGCGGCCGACGACCCGCTCGAAGGGATCGTTGAATCGTTAAGTAACGGTCACGGCATTGCGGCCGGGGTGCGAAAAGACTTCCCTTGCCGCGCCTCCCACCATTCGAGGCAGCGGTCCAAGTCCCGCACCATCTCGGTCGCCGGCCGGTAGCCCAAGTCAGTTTTCGCCCGCTCGATGTCGGCCTGACTGTGGCGCACGTCGCCGGTGCGCTCCGGCCCGTGGGTGGGCCGGGTGTGCGTGCCGAGCAGCTTGTTCAGGTAACCGACGATCTGGAGCAGGCTGCTGCGCCCACCACAGCCGACATTAAAAACCTTGCCGCTGACGCCCGGCGCGCGAGCGGCGAGCCGGTTGGCCTGCACCACGTCGGCCACGTAGGTAAAATCGCGCGACTGCTCGCCGTTGCCGTGAATCAGCGGACTCTTGCCGTCCGTCATCGCCTGGATGAACAGCGGGATGACGGCGGCGTACGGGCTGTTCGGTGTTTGCCGCGGGCCGAAGACGTTGAAGTAACGCAGCCGTACCGTCTCCAGACCGTAAACCTTGGAGAACGCGGCACAGTAGTGCTCTCCCGCGAGCTTGGCCGCAGCGTAAGGCGACAGGGGATTCGTCGGGTCCGTTTCCGCCTTGGGCAGCCGGACCGAGTTGCCGTAGGCGCTGGAACTCGCCGCATAGACGACGCGCAGCACCTTCGCGTCTCGCGCCGCCAACAACACGTGCAGCGTGCCATCGACGCAGGCGCGGTGCGTAGCCAGCGGGTCGGCGACGCTGCGGGGCACCGACGCCAGGGCCGCCTGGTGGAATACGAATTCAATGCCGCGCATCGCCTTCTCGACCGTGGCAAAATCGGTGACATCACCGGTGAGCATCTCGACGTGGCCATGCAACCCGGCCAGGTTCTGGCGGCTGCCGGTGCTGAAATTGTCCAGAATGCGGACCGTGTGGCCGTCGTCGAGCAACCCTTCCACCAGGTGCGAGCCGATGAAGCCCGCGCCACCCGTTACCAGACAGATCGCCATGCTGAACTCCTTGGAGACAAGGCTCGGCGGCCGACGTAGCCCAGCCCGATCATGCCGAGGCGCGCAGCCTTGACTTCGATCTTGGCGAGCAGGGCCCGCAAAGGGTCGCCCGTCGAGTTGCGATGGTAATTGTCTTACAAGATCCGAGAAATTACTGCCATGCTGCTAACGGACAAGGCGCGGCGCTGACATCCAGGGCCACGGGGGTTCGCGGACTAAAATGAAGTAATTCGGGCCTGTGCGATGCGAAATACAAATTACCCGATCTCTCTCGGATGAATATTGCGCGGAATCAAGAGGGCACAGGCGGTCAGCCGCCTTCGCCGAGTTCCCACGCCACCGAGTCCAGGAGTCGTTGGGCCTGAGGGTGCTCCAGGCCTAGCCCAAGAGCTGGCTGGCTGTGCCTTCTGTTTCGTTACCGCAAGAACTCCCGATACCACAACTCCAACCACAGCAAGGCCCACAACTGAAAGGAATGGTCCTGCCGGCCGCCCACGTGTTCCTCCAGCAGTTGCCGTACCGGCCCCGGCTCGAAATAGGCCCGGGTCCGCGCGTCGCCCGCCAGCAGCGTGTCCTCCAGCAGCGGCCGCAGCTCGCCCCGCATCCACGTCCCCACCGGCACGCCGAACCCCATCTTGCGGCGGTGCAAGTTCTCCTCCGGCACCAGCCCCGCAGCCGCCTTCTTGAGCAGGTACTTGAGCGTCCCCCCCCGGATCTTGAGCCTCGACGGCAGCCGGGCCGCGAACTCCATCACCTTGTGGTCCAAAAACGGCGACCGCCCCTCAAGCGAACACGCCATCGTTGCGATGTCCATTTTCACGAGCAGGTCGTACGGCAAATACGACCGCACGTCCACGGCCAGGAGCGTGTCCAGGGCGTCGCCCCCCTCCCGTTCCACCGCCTTGAACTCGCCGAGGAGGAAGTCGTCCGCGTCGCCGCCCGCCACTTCCGCGCGGAACCCGGGGGTATACAGCCGCGCCTTCTGCGCCGCGGTGAAGTACCCCACCCAGCGCAGATACCGCTGCGCCGTCGGCAAGGCCGCGGCCTCCAGCAGCCGCTTGGCCTGTCGCAACCGGCTGCGCCGCGGCAACGAGTCGGGGATCAACGCCCCGGCCAGCCCACTCACGCCGCTGCGCACCAGGGCCGGCAAGCGCCGGAAGCGGTCGGCCAGCCGGCTGCCCAGGTAGCGCTCGTAGCCTCCGAACGACTCGTCGCCGCCGTCGCCGTTGAGCGCAACCTTTACGTGCTCCCGCGTCATGCGGGCGACGTAATAACTTGGCACCGCGGAGGAGTCGGCGTACGGCTCCCCGTAATGGCGCACGAGCTTCGGCAGCACCTCCAGGGCGTTGGGCCGCACCACCAATTCGTGGTGTTCGGTCCCGTATTTCTGGGCCACCGCCCGGGCGTAGGGCAGCTCGTCAAACCCCGGTTCGTCAAACCCGATTGAAAACGTCTTGACCGGACCGCTACTGTACTTGCTCATGAGGGCGACGACGAGGCTCGAATCGACCCCACCGCTCAACAGCGCGCCCAGCGGCACGTCGGCAATGAGCCGCAGCCGCACCGCCTCGCCGAGCACCTCCAGCAACCCGTGCACGGCCTCTTCCTCGGTCAGCGCCTGCTTGGGCGTGTACTCCAGTTGCCAGTAGCGCTCGACCCGCATCTCCTGGATCCCCGCGTCCCCCTCCCCCAGGCGGCACAGGAGGTAGTGGGCCGGCGGCAGCTTTTTGACGGCACGGTAGACTGTCCGGGGCGCGGGGATGTAGCCGTAGGTGAGGTATTCATCGACAGCGGCAGGGTCCGGGTTGCGAGAGATGTCGGGGTGCTCGACAATTGCCTGTAACTCCGAGGCGAAGACGAGTTGGTCCGCTGTCTGGGCGTAAAAGAGCGGCTTCTTGCCGACGCGGTCGCGGGCCAGCATCAGGGTGCGGCGCGGGCCGTCCCAAAGGCCGAAGGCGAACATACCGCGGAAGTGGTTGACGCAGTCCGGGCCGTATTGTTCGTAGCCGTGGAGAATGACCTCGGTATCGCTGTGCGTAGCGAAGCGGTGCCCCAGCCCTTCGAGCCGCGTGCGCAGCTCCTGGAAGTTGTAAATCTCGCCGTTGAAGGTCACCCAGACGGTGCCGTCCTCGTTGCTCATCGGCTGCTTGCCGGCGGACAGGTCGATGATGCTCAGGCGGCGCTGGCCGAGGCCGACCCGCGGCTCGAAATGAAACCCCTCCTCGTCCGGCCCCCGGTGGACCAGCCGCGCGCAGAGGCGTTCGAGCAGCGACCGCACCACCCCCCGGCCTGCCAGGTCCACGATCCCCGCAATGCCACACATTTAGCGTGTTTCCTTATCCGGACGGGACCGGTTTCGAGCAAACGAAGGCACGGAACCGCCAATTTTTATCGCCGTTCGTCGACACCCGCACAAGAGCGCACTGAAAATCGCCGCGTTTCTAGCCAATGACCAGGCCCACCGCCCTATCACCGCCCGGGAAAGGGGCAAAAGGTCCTCAGGGGCGCGGCAGTTGGCACTAGATAATAGCAGGAAGTGTGCAGGAATACCCCAGGAATACCGTACCGAAATTGGCACGAACTGGCACCAGGAAAAACCCCTGGCACAACACAAAGGGCGGTCTCCTCTGCCGCTTTCCCTCCGCCAATCCCCGCCCGGTTCCCAGCGGAGTAACGCAAACGCTCAAAACTGGAAGTAGAGAAACGGCGATTGGCGACCCCCTGCGATGACCGCTAAGCAAGCACCGAAAACAGTGGCGAAGGCCAGGCCGTGGATTGGCTTCCAACGGTATTCGGTTAATACGTCCCAAACATTCGGTCCGGCCATGCTCCACCAGGCTGAGAACAGGAGGACCGCATAGAATCCGGGATGGTGACTCATTTCGCCCCTTGTGGGCACGAACATCGCGGCCAGTAAGCGGCCGGCCATGGCAACGTCTGTTGCGCGAAAGAAGACCCAACCAACCACCACCAGGATGAAAAAGCCGCCGTGGCGGACGAGACGGGGGAGGTGATCCCAGACCGGAGCGCTCACGCGGTACAGCACTAACAATAACCCGTGATAGCCCCCCCAGATAACGAAGGTCCAGTTCGCACCGTGCCAAATGCCACCGATCAGCATCGTAAGCAGGAGGTTGCGGACGGTCGTCAATTCACCGTTGCGGTTGCCCCCGAGTGGGATGTACAGATAGTCGCGTAGGCAGGACGACAAGGAGATGTGCCAGCGCCGCCAGAAATCGGCGGGATCCAAGGCTTTGTACGGGGAGTTGAAATTCGCGGGGATCCGGATGCCAAAGAGGAAACCGAGTCCCACGGCCATGTCGCTGTAGCCACAGAAGTCGAAATAGAGCTGGAACGTGTAGCCGAGCATGGCGGCCCACGCCCCGAGGGTTGACAGCGTCTCGTGGCGAGCCAGATCGGCATCGACGAACGCGGCCAAGCTATCGGCGATCAAGACTTTCTCCAACAGACCCCACAGGAAAAACGCCACGCCTTTGGCGAGCCACCGGCGTCGGTCGGCAACGCCAAGGTGCTCGAGGTCCTCTTCGATCTGACGGAATCGTACGATCGGACCAGCGACGAGTTGGGAGAACAGCGAAACGTAGGCCGCGAACTCGAAGAGATTGGTCGTAGGGCGAATCGTGCCGCGGTAACAATCGACGATGTAGGTGATCGTGTGGAAAGTGTAGAAGGAAATGCCGATGGGGAGGACGATCTGGAGGACCGGGACGGGAAGCCCCAAACCAAACAAACCGGTCGCGTCGTGGATACTCTGCAGGAAGAAGTTGGTGTACTTAAAGAACCCGAGCAAGAGGAGGTCGATCGCGATCGGAACGATCAGGCACAGTTTCCGCGCCGACCCCTCCGGGAGGCGCAACAATCCCAGGCCGGCGGTGAAACTGACGAGGGTTGAGAAGGCCATCAGGAGGCAGAAACGCGCGTCCCAATAGCCGTAAAAAACATAGCCGGTGACGGTGAGCCATACATAACGGGAGGAGGCCGAACGAAGAGTCCAGAACACGAGATAGGTTACGGGCAAGAATCCGAGCAGAAACACAAAGCTGTTGAAAAGCATAACAGTCCGGACCAGTCGTTAATCCGAAGGAGGAGGCTAAACCGGTGACGTTTCACGGATGCGCCAGGCAGGCTTGCCGAATCCAATCGGCAAGAAGCTGGGCCACGACTTCGGCGCCCGAGTCGTTGAAATGAACGAGGTCCGCGAAGAACTCGTGTTTTCCGTTGAGCACTGCGGCCAGGTCGATGACCGGAATAGCCCTCTGCTCGGCTATGGCCAGGATGCGGCTATTGGCCTTTTGCTCGAAATCCACCAGGACCTCAGGCGTCGCCCGCGGCAAGGATAAACGCATGGTTACCAAGTGTTCCATGTCCTCCGACCGAGGGGGCGTGGCGGAACTGACGGCATGAGTGAGCAAGATCGGCCTTGCCCCGCTGGCAGCTATCGCCTTGACAAGTTCGTCCAGGTCTTCCGTAAACGCCTGGAGACGGTCGGCGGGTGGCGACTCGAAAACCCAGCCGTCGGGGTGTTGCGCCACTTCGGCCCGGAGCACCTGCCGGAACCGCCATTGGCGATAAGCTAGGGGCATGCTATCCCTCAGGCGGCCCCAAAAACGGGATTGGAAGCCGGCCTTGGGTGCCATGGTTGCCTGCCCCGGCGCGGACGGCAGTTCATCCCCACCGAGGTAGAGATGCGTGGGCGGATAGACAAATACCCACGCCGGACGGAATCGGGATGGCCAATCACTCCAATAATTTCGCATGGTTCTAACATTCATTCCGGGCAGTGCAGCGTTGACGACTTCAAAGCGCGGACTTTCGGAAGTCGCCAGGAGCGTCGTAAGTTGGGCCGGGTACTCTTTGCCCGTCGTTTCGTAAAGTCCGAAGGTTTCCGACGCCCCTAGAATCAGCACTCTCTCCGTGCCCGCTGCCGGGACGCTAGCCATTTCCGGACCGCGAAACCCGAACTCGTTCAACTCGAACTTCTTGAACTTTCCGTGGGGCTGTCCCCGCAGAATCCGTCCGTCGGCACAAAGCAATTCTTCACTCATGTTCGGCGTCGAAAGCGGAGAGAGGCTCCAGTGCATCCAATCGTCCAGCCTTGCCGCGGACTCGGCCGACACGACAAACAGCAGGGCTACCACGATCGCGTAAAGCGCCCGCCTGAGTTTATTGCGCATGGCGTTTCCACTTCCGGAGACCGATCTCCAGTTCAAGACTCTGCCGATTGAAGCAGACGACGCGGTTGAACGGAAGCCCTTCGTCATCGCGCTCGCGATGCGCCACGCGCCCGCCAAGCTATTCCAGCAACGAACGTCCCACGCCTCGATAGGCGAAGTCGAGAACGCCAGTGAACGCGCACGTCAGCTTGTTCCTGCGCCCGTCGCCGGCTTTTTTCCCAAGCCGAAACGGCGTGCGTAAATTCGCACCAAAGTCCGGTCCGCCGCAAACAGGACGATCATGCCCAGCGCCAGGCCGCCCCATAGCAGCGCCTTGAGCAACGACGGATTCTCCAGGACCCAGGTCACCGAGCTTTGCTCGAGCTTGATGTGCTGAATGTACGGCCCGACGACGGGGAAGCGGCGCAGGTGCACGTTGGAATAATCGTTAAACGGGGACCGGGGGTCGTTGTCGATCTGGTGGACGGTCAACGGTTCCTGGTCCAGAAGAGTATTGGTCTGCGGGTTGTCCTGAACGTCTACCAGCACTTCGTGATTCGGGGCAACGAGAACCTCGGCCACGACGTGGTTGATTTTTCCGTAGAGGTTTACCCGCTGGGCCTGGATCCCGCGCTGGTGCGCCAGGCAGATGAAGGTGCGGGTCGCCTCCCCACAGAAGCCCCGCCCCGATTCCAGGGTCTCCCGGGCCGACGCCCGGAGGTAGGGGCGGTTGTTCGAGTCCACCCCCTCAAAGCGGACGTGCCGGCGCACGTAGTTCCGCAGGGCAATGGTCTCCTGCTCGGGCGTCGAGGCACCGGCGTCGCTCACGATCGCGGCGGCCTTCGCGGACAGCCACACCTGGTCCAACCGGTACACGTTGGCGTAGTACGCGGTCGCCGCGACGCACACCCCCCACGCCAACCAGTACACCTTCCGTAAGACCCGGGGCCGCCGCTGCGCGGGAGTGGAACGCCCGGCAGGCCGTCCGCCGGCCGCCGCACCCCCGCTCCCCCCGGCTGGCACGGCGAATGCCGCCCACTCACCCGCAAGTCCTTTTGGTGTGATCCCCATCGCGCCTCTCGATCCGTTGACGCCCCCGGTGAATTTTACCCGGCAGCGCTTTTCTCTGACTTAAAACGCAGCGCCGGCGTCGGCACGCCAAGTACTCGTCCATGTATTCAACCCCGGAAGAGGCGCGCGGTTACGGCCCAAAGAATTGACGCGGAGCGGTACTTGGCCGGCCGCTCACGACGCGTGCAGGTTGGAAGAGGCCGGTGCATCCAAGGGTATCACCCCCGTTTGCCCGGTCCCCGACGGCGTGGAACCGCCCGCCCCCGCCGCCGGTGGTTTGCAGCCGTGACCCAACCACCCCGCGTAGGGCAGAACTTCAACGTCCGTAAGGCCAGCCTTCTCGAACCACGACCGCACTTCCGCGGGGGTGTACCGGTTTTCGATCGGCGCAGACAGGCGGTCGAACGTGTCGTTCAGCAACACCCCGAACGGATACGCCGCGTACTGCTTCAGGGGCAGGGTCTCGGCCCACCCCGCGCGCGACAAGAAACGATACGGCAGGACGAAGAAAAACCACAGGGCGGCCGCGACGGGGTAGCACGCCCCCAGGAGCAACCGGTGCGGCAGCCGCGTCGTCACCCGGCGCATGCCGGTCGCACAGCCGAGCAGGGCCCGCTTCCACCCGGGCGACCCTTCCAGGCTCCAGTAGAGGTAGATGCGGATTTCGCCCCCCGGCTTCAGGCGCACCAGCAGTCGTTGGAAGGCGTCTTCGGGCGCGGGCAGGTGGTGCAGCACTCCCAGCGAGTAGATGAAATCGAACGCCTCCGGGCGGAAAGGAAGGGCGTAAAGGTCCGCCTGGACGACGTGGGCGTTCGGGAGGCCGGACGTGTTCTGCCGGGCGACGTCCACCGCGCCGCTGAAATCGACGCCGACCGCCTCGGCACCATGCCGCGCCGTGTAATGGAGGTGCCGCCCCATCCCGCAACCCGCGTCCAGCACGACCTTCCCCCGCAGGAATTCCGCCGACTTGGGCGCCAGATACCCCCAGTAATTCCGCTCCCACTCCGGCCGCATCCCGGCGAATTTCGTCCACTCGAAGCCGAAGCTCTGCTGGGTTTGCACCGCGGCCGCCGCGGTGCCGTCGGACGCCGTCCCGGCACCGGGAAGCAGGCGGGTGGGCAGTTGGGACCGGTAACGGGCGAAATAGTCCGGATAGGTCCGCCCGAGTTGCGCCCGGAATGGTCCCAGGAGCATGCGCGGGACGGCCCCGATGACCGGGTAGGCCTCGTCGCACGGGCAGGTCAGCAGCCCTTCTTCCACCTCGGCGTCCACGGCTTTCCAGGTTTCACAGGCGAGGCCGGCGCCGCAGGCCGGACAGACCAGCAGTTTCAGGAGAGTTGCTTTCATAAAGAGTCGTTTCCAGCGCGCTCCCAGGCGGGCGCACGCAAATCGTACCCCTTTCTCTTCATTACGACCGGCGAGTCGAGCGCGGGGTATCAGCCACCAACGGAGAGGAGTATATTATGAGAAACTGCTTAAAAGGAACCGTCTACTGCCTTTCCTTCGGCGGCGCTATTCGGAGGAAGGGCCGAAACGAGTGGCCAAAGGTCCTGCGGCAAATCCTGGCGCACCACCTCGTCCGGGATGTCGGTGCGCGTCTTACGGCAGACCAGGTAGAGGTCGCGTTCCGCCAGCGGCCGGAGCACGGCGGCGGGGTTGCCGCCGATCAGGGACCGCTCCGGTTGCAGCCGACCGACGAGCACGGAGCCGAGAGCCACGATGGAAAAGGCGGGCACCTCGACGCCGGGGGCGACCCGAATTTCCGAGCCGAGGTAGCAGTGGGCGCCGATGAGGATGGGCCGCGACCGCTGGCGGTTGTGCGTCCACAACGAGGAGTTGCGCCCCCCGATGATAGAGTGCGCCCCGACGACGATCCGGTCGCTGAAGTCGAGCCAGTGTCCCGAGGCGACGGACACGCCGGTGCCCAGTTCCAGCGTGGCATCAACCGGCTCCAGAAAATCCCCGCCGACGATGGCGTTGAAGACGTTCTGGCGCAGGACCGTGACATAAGGCCCAAGGCTTACCTTCCGCCCGCCCCGAACCAGGTTGAGAAAGCCGATCCGGGCATGCGCGCCGATCTCCAGTTCCCCGACGCGCACGAAGGCGTTGAAGCTGCCGATGCGGACGTGGTCGCCGATGGTGCAGCGGCGGACGCCGATGAAGGGAGACAGGCCGATGCGCACCCCGCGGCCGATGCGGTAGCCGAAGAGGCGGCGATAGAGGGGGATTTTGAACCAGGAAGGGAGCAGCGCGAGCGCCACGGCAAACAGGATCTTGAGGCGCCCCACGACCCCACCCGGTCCTTTCAAACGCGGCGTGTGGACGCGGCGGCCTCGAAGATTTCCCGGACGCGCGGGGCCCAAACGTGGGCCGAGTAGTGCTCGACGACGCATTCGCGGCTGTTGGCGCCCAGCCGGCGGCGCAAGGCGGCGTCGTCGAGGAGGGCCGCGAGCCGGTCCACCCACTCCTCGTCCGTCGCGGCCAGGAAGCCCTCTTCCCCGTCTCGGATGTAATCGGGCAGGATGCCGACCCGCGACGCCACAGTCGGGATGCCGGCCGCCATGTACTGGAGAACCTTCCCGTGGCACCGCCAGGGGGTCCAGCCGGTGTTCGGGAACGGCGCCAGCCCGACATCGATCGCGTGCAGGTCAACCGCCTCGGTCGCCGCTTGCCACTTTTTTCCGACCACCTCCACCGACGGCCGCCACCCGAGGTCGGGTCGGTCGGTGTGGGACACAACCAAGAGCCGGAAGGGTCGCCGGGCGGCGAGGCGTTCGAGCGGTTTTTCGAGCAGTTTCAAAAACGGCAACGTGCTGTGACTGCCCGTCCACCCCAAGGTCGGCAGGGATGAGGACGCGCCTTCGGCCGGCCGCGCCGGGTATTTGGCCATCTCGATGGTGCTGGGCAATACCCGCACGTCCTTCGCGTGTCGCCCGGCCCAGGCGGCCAGGAGCCGGTTGCCGACCGTGACCGTCGTGGCCAGGCGGCAAATGGACGCCGTCTTTTCGACGAACTTCAGGCGGCTGAACACGCCGTTGCTGGGGCTTTGATAAGGCAGCCAGATCGGGTCGTCGAAGTCGTAAACGACCGGTACCCCGCTGCGGGCCAGGAGGCGTTCGACGAGGGCGGGACCGAGCAGGGAGGCCTCGCGGTAGAGGAAGACGACATCGTAGTCGCGCACCCGCGCGGTCAGCCGCAGCCGGCGTCCGAGCGCCGCCAGTAACAGTGCGCCCTTGCGCGCGTACGCGCCCGGCCGGTAAAGGATCCGGTGCAACCCCTCGTCCTCGAAGGGGACGAAGGTGATGCCGACGCCTTGCCGTTCGAGATAGGGTGCCCATTGTTCGATCCGAAACCGCAACCCCGGCGAGGTGTCAAAGAGCGACGGGGTCAGGGCGAGTACCTTCATCAAGCGTTCACGGCCTTTCCGGACGGCTCGGCCCGCCACTGCTGCACGACCGACCAGCCCCAACCGGCGAAGACTGCCCACAACACCCATACTTGGACGCGGAGGCGGTAGGCCGTGCCGACGTTGGCGATCCAGAGTGCATAAAAGCAGGAAATGGCCACCGTCGTGACGATGAGCAGAATCGTACCCTGAAAGTTCTTGCGCAACCCTTCCCTCATGCCGATGAGCACGAGCGGGTACATGAGCACCCAGATCGCTGTTTCGGGGATGGCTAAGTTTTGGCGGGTTCCTCCCGTCTGCCAGGGCCACGGGACGGTCAGGAAATAACCGAGGCCGACCGGCAAAAAGGTCAAGGCATCTTCCGGGGTACGAATGCTTTGCCCTTGCAAATAGCCGGACGGTGCTTCGCCCAAGTCATTCCGCGACGTCTGCATCTGGTCCAGGCCCCCCGCCAAATCAGCGGGCAGCATGTCGCGGGCCCGGTCGGTAAAGCCGACTGCGACCAAGGCAACAATAAAAACCACCGCCAATGCGATTTGTCGGACCAGTACGTCCGCACCAACCTCGGACGTTCGCGAGCGCCCCAGCAGTAAACCCAGCACAAACACCAACCCCAGGATAATTGCGAGATAGAACCGCAAGGCAAACATCGTTGGGATACACCCCAACACGATAACGAACGACCAGGGCCGCCAGCGTTCCTGCAGGAGCAAGATTTGGTAGAGCGCAAGATTCAGCACGACTAAAATCAGGCCTTCCTTGTAGAGCGCCCCGGCCCAGAAGGCGAATGCCGGAGAGAGGGCGACGAGCCAACCGCCAAAGCGCGCGCCCTTTCGCGGTACCCCGAGTTGAAGACCTATCCGTTCGGTAAGGACGGGTGCCCAGGCGGTAAGCAGGCAATAGATGAAGAGGGCAAAGGGCGTGACTTTCGCCCCCCCCGCCGCGTAGAAACAGACCGCAAGCAGTACGACGATCAACCACGGTTGATGGCCCTGCCTCATTGCCGATTCGAGCCACGGCGACGACTCGCCGGCCAGCCAGCTGTTGGCGACGCCGCTTCCCAAATCCTGGTAGTGCATGGCGTCCTGGAGGAAAGGGATGTCGGTCATCAAGGTCATCAGCCAGCCGGTCATGCCGATCAGGAAACGCAGGCCGAAGCTCCACCAGTAGAGTCGCCGCCAATCCATTGCTATCGTCGTCGCCACAGGCTCACCTCTGTTCGCCAAGGAGTTTGCCGTAGACCTCGCGGTAGCGAACCCAACCGATTCGTTCGAGGTCAAAATGCTTTCCCGCGGCCGCACGGCACCGGGCCGGTGTAGCAGGATCCTTTAACAATTGCAGCAATTGGGGCAGCGCGTGGCGGTACGCCTCGGCCGTGCAATGAGGCAGGATAACGCCCACCGCGCCCCCGAATTCGTTACCCTCGTCCGTCAGCAACGCGTCCAGATCCCCGATCCCGGCCGTGGAAACGACCGGCAGCCCCGCGGCCAGGTATTCGCCGATCTTCGTCGGGGAGGAACTAACTTTGGATAGACAGGGTTTGATGAGTGAAAGTGCGAAGCCGGCTTTAGCCAACTCCCCTTGCAACGCAGCGGAGGGTACAAAGTCAATATCGACGTAATGTTGCAAGTCCCGGGATTCCAGCAATCGAACTAATGCCGCAGGATCGCTTTGCGTCCAAACGGCCCAGCGAAGGCCGGGAAGAAATTCCCGCGCCTGGCCGAAAAAATCAACCATCGCTTCGGTGAGATACCAGCCACCCAGTTTGCCGGCGTAAACGATCGTCTGCCGTTCGCCGGGTAAAGACTCCGTAGCTTGGGGTAAAGCGGGTGCAGCGACTTGTCTCAAATCGACGCAGCAGGGAATGACCGTCACGGGCTGGCCGGGAGTGCCGCGGTACCATTTTTCCAGCAAACGCTTTGCCTTCTGGGTGAGGACGATAACTGCGTCGGCGCCTTCAACCAGGGATCGTTCCACGCGCTTCGTCGTTCGGAACAGCAACCCTCCCACCGGCCACACCCCGGCGTCCGCATACTCCTCGGCCATGAACCCGCGGAGGTCGAAAAGAAGTTTGACGCCCGTCAACCGCTTGAGGACAAGTGCCATAAGGCCGGGCACGTGACTGCGGGCGTGTACGAGCCTTACTTTGTACTTGCGTATCAAGCGCAGACCGGTCTCAAGGCCCGCCACAATGTCCCAAGCCGTTGCTGGGACGCTGGGGGATTTGTGATAGCGCAACCAATGCCAGACGACGCCCTTAGCCGCCAGACGGTCTTGCCAGACTCGCGTTTCCTTCCGTGTGAGGGGCCGTGGCTCGAACGTCAGGAGAATGATTCGGTAGCCGGCCCGTGCCAGCCCTTCCAGGTACGCCACCACCTGGGTTTGGGTGAGTGGTTCCCGAACGCTTTGATAACAGAGGTAAAGCGCGGCCATGCCGATCAACGAACCTCTGCTGAGGGCCGGGCAGGTTCGGCCAAGGAAGGTTCGCGCCGCGGCGGTCGCGAGCAAAGTGCCTGGAACCAGCCGAGAAAGGTAGCGGCGTCAATGGTTGCGAGGATAAGACCCACTCCGAGGAATTGTACCGGCTTGAATAGCCAACGGATCCCCCGTCCCTCGCGGCGGCTCCAAATGCTCTTTGCGATTCGTGCCATGGCCCCCGCAGCCGGGACCGACAGCCACCACACGCTGTGCAGCAGGCCCAGAGCTAAAAAGGGCGCTGCCAGGGCATACTGGCGGGCGATGCCGTAGTGCCAGAAGCGCTGACGCCCGGCCCAGACGTTGTGTTTGGAGTAGAGGACGAATTTGCGGAACGTCCGCGACAAGGATGGCTGGAGGTGCCACCAACCGGTTGCGTCCGGCGCCCAGCCGATCCGGAAACCGTGGGCCTCGACTTGTTCGATGAAAATCAGGTCCTCGGCCGCGCGTAGGTCTGGGAAGCCGCCGACGGCCTCCCAGACCGCCTTGCGCACGAGGGATGACGCGATCGACGGTCCCCGCATCCTGCCGCCGAGACGCAGTTGTTTGGGAGGTACGTAAGCCAGGGCGGCGGCCCGGGAGAAACGGGTGCAAACAATCGGTTCATAATTCCCGTAAATGACGTCTAAGGTGGGATCCCGCGCGAGCACCTGGCAGAGGCGCTCAAGCCAGGTTTGTTCAATCCTGATACCAGCGTCGGTCAAGGCGACCCAGTCATTACTCGCTGCCGCAATCCCAATGTTGCGGCCCCGACCGGGGGTTGCTTCCCGCGCTTCGAGCACACGGTAGCGCAGGTCACCGGTCGTCAATTCGCGTGCAAGGGCTACGGTTCGGTCCGTCGATCCACCGTCAACAAGGATGACCTCGTCCGGCGGCAGCGTTTGGCAGCGAATTGAATCGACGAGCAAGGGGAGGGACCGCTCTTCGTTCCGAATTGGAACCACCAGGGAAACACAGGGGCGCGACGGGATGGGCATAGTGGTGGTTTAGACCGTCGGGACCGGGGGGTTTTGTTTTCGGCGGTAAACGGCGCGCAAGCCTTGGTACAGCGAAGAGCCGCCCAGCCAACAATAGAGTAATTTATGAACCATCCGTGGCCGGAAAAGGAGATTGGGAAAGGAACGCAGCGCCAGGTTCCCCATGCGCGCAGCCCGACGTTTGTCATTCCCCTTCAGGGAATAACCTGCGCTCGTGAAATACATGTTTGCCACCGCCCGCCTTTCAAGCGCCCGTATCTCTGGAGGCAGGTCCGGTCGTGCGAAGTAGTTCCGGTACATGTACTCCAGTTCCGGGGCAACGCGCGCCGATTGGGAGACCGTGTTCGATGCCGCGTGGAGCCGGTATGTGGAAAGCACTTCGGGGAAGTACGCGATGCGGTGCTTGACCCCCGCACGGAGCCAATAATCCCAGTCCATGAAATAAAAGTAATGCGGGTCGAGCAGGCCAACATCGTTCGCGACGGACCGTCGGACGAAGGCCGAAGGTTGGGGAATCGGGTTCTCACAGTCGAGCACGAACCGGAGGTAGTCGAACGCACGCTGCGGCCCGGTTCGTCCGAGCGGCTTCCCGTCGGCGTCTGTAAACAACGTGTCACCAAAAACGATCCCTACGTCGGGATGCTGTTGCAAGTAGGCCACGGCCTTGGAGACGGCACCGGGAAGGAAGGTATCGTCGGAGTTTAGCCAAACAACGATCCCTCCCTGGGCAAGTTCCCAGCCCTTGTTGATCGTCGCGGTCTGACCGCGATTGGCGTGCGATTCCCACTGAAGGCGTCCGGTATACTCCGCCAGGATACGGGGCGTGTCGTCGGTCGAGCCGTCGTCAATCACGCGGTACTCGATCGCCGGGTAGTCCTGTCCGAGGACGCTTTCAATGGTTTCGCGTAGAAACGCCGCCTGGTTGTAGGCGGGCGTCACTACGGTAACCAGCGGCGCTCCCCCAACCGTTGGAGACGAACTCATGAGTTCAACTCTTTCGCAGTAACTCGCGCTGGGCGGCGACAAGTTCCGTACAGATATCGCGGAGATTGCGGGTGATCGACCACGACGGATAGTGAGAGCGAAACTTCCGCAAGTCGCTGATGTAGCAGATGTGGTCGCCAAGCCGGTTCTGCTCGACATACCGGTGTTCGATCGTCCTTCCGGTCAATTCCTCGACCAGGGCAATGCACTCCAGGACTGACGCGCTGTTTGCACGCCCGCCGCCGAGGTTGTAAACCTCCCCGGGCCGCGGGTTACCGAGGTAGGCCTCAAACGCTCGGATAACGTCGTGGCTGTGAATCTGGTCGCGGACCTGCTTGCCCTTGTAACCGTAAACCGTGTAGGCCTCGCCGCGAACCGCGACGCGGACGAGGTAGTTCAGAAAGCCGTGCAACTCGACCCCGGAATGGGCCGGCCCCGTCAAGCAGCCCCCCCGGAACACACCCACTCTGAGCCCGAAGTACCTTCCATACTCTTGTGCCATCACGTCGGCCGCCGTCTTCGATGCCCCGAACAGCGAGTGCAGGCAGCGGTCGATTCGGCACGTCTCGTCGATCCCGTCGTGGTCGGTCGGGTCGGCGTAGTCGTAGCGCGTCGCCGTTTCGATGAGGGGTTTTTCGTTGGGGGCGTCGCCGTAGACCTTGTTGGTGCTCATGTGGATGAACACCGCTTCCGGACAAGTTTGGCGCGTCGCCTCGAGCAGGTTGAGGGTGCCGACGGCATTGACCTCGAAATCGAGGAACGGAATTTCGCGCGCCTTGTCGTGCGACGGTTGGGCGGCACAGTGGATGACGCAATCAAAACGCGTGCGGCGGAAGAGGGAGAGGATTCCTTCCCGGTCCCGGATGTCGAGATCAACGTGGGTGAAACGCTTCGTCTGCCGCTTGAGCCGGTCCAAGTTCCAGCCCGTGTCACCCGCCGGACCGAAGAATTCGCGGCGCATGTTGTTATCGACGCCGGTGAGGACATGACCTTGGCCGTCAAAGTCGAGTACCGCCTCCGAGCCGATCAGGCCGCTACAGCCCGTGATAAGCACTTCCATTAAGACTCTTTCCTCCGGTGATTGACGATCTCTTGCCCGTGTTTTCGGGGTGTGGCAAATCTTTCGGGGAGCGAAGCGATTCCTGCTCTCTCCCCCGCGGTGCGCGGCGAGCCATTCAGCGACGGTGGCAGCTTTTTCGCGTGCGCCAGCGTCCGCGAGCGCACGCGAACGACACCCGGAAAGGCCGACCCTCGCCAATGTTAAATTCGTGGCGAGGGTCGAGATTGGCCAGGGTCGATCCGGCGTCGGTGCTGATGCGTAAGAGCCTACTGAAAAAGGGTTTAC
>JBBRLG010000020.1:0-28476 GCA_038231495.1 Gemmatales bacterium
GAGTTCATCCAGTTCGTCGAACTGGGCATCGCGGAGCCGAATTCCTCGGGCCATGACCGAGTCCTCCAGGGTGATCTCGCCAGTGTAGGGACAGCACAGCCTGAAGGACTCGGGTAATTCTTTCTGCACACCTACTTAGACGCAAATGTCAACGCTTCAGGGGAGACGGAATCGGAAGCACTGGACAACTTGAAAGAAATCCTGGTGCTCGTATTCCAGAAACTGCGGTCGTTGCCCGCAAAGGTGCTCGGTCCTGGTCCGACTCGTCAACTGGCAGTCTTGAATGAATTTATAGAAGGCCGGTGATCGGCGGCGGCAAAGCCGTAGGCATAAAAAAAGGCGCGTCACCCGCAAGTGACACGCCCCTGTCATTTCCGTCGTCGCGCGGAGTTCAGATCAATTCCTTCATCGGCGACTCGTCGCTCAAGTGCTGCGGCCGGCCCGACGGGTCATTGATGAAGGTGCTCGACAGGTCGATGCCGAGGTTGTGGTACAGCGTCGCGAACACTTCCGGGAACTTCACCGGGCGGTCTTTCGCGGTCTCGCCCAGGCGGTTCGTCGAGCCGACTACCTGGCCCGTTTTCATGCCGCCGCCGGCCAGGAGCGCACAACTCACCGTCGGCCAGTGGTCACGACCGGCATCCTTGTTGATCCGCGGCGTGCGGCCGAACTCGCCCCACACCACCACCGACACGTCGTTCAACAGGCCGCGCACCTCCAGGTCGTCGATCAGCGCACTCAAACCTTGATCGAGCTTGCTGCCGTGGTCGCGCACCAGGTCGAAATTCTTGCCGTGGCTGTCCCAGCGGCCGTACGACAGCGTCACACAACGGACGCCGCTTTCTACCAAACGGCGGGCCATCAGCAGGTGGTCGTTGACCGTCGGCGCGCCGTCGAACTGGTACTTGTACGGCTTGCCGTCGCCGTAACGCTCGCGCACCTTGTCGCTCTCCTTGCTCACGTCCAGCGCGTCCACCAGCTTGCTCGACGTCAGCACGCCGAAGGCGCGTTCCGTGATGTCGTCCACGGCCCGAAGCGAGCCGTCGACTTCCTTGCGTAGGCCGTCGAAGCTGGCCCGCAACTGCTTGCGGTCGCCGAGGTTTTCGAGCGACGTGCCTTTGAGCGTCAAGTCGGCCATGCCCTGGCCGTCGGGCCGAAACGCGGCGTAGGCAGAGCCGAGGAAACCGCTGCGGCCGGTGTCGCCCCACGGCATGTGCTGCGTCGGCTTGGCCAGGCCGACGAACGGCGGCACCGACGGATCGACCGGCCCCTTAACTTTCGCCAGGATCGAGCCGAGGCTGGGCCGGCCGCCGAGCGCGGACTGCGAATTGGGCGGATAGCCGGTCAGGCACTGCACGCCGTCGTGGCCGCCGCTGGCGCCGACGATGGAGCGGATCGCGACGCACTTGTCCATGCGGGCCGCGATTTGCGGGAAGACTTCGCAGATTTGGATGCCGTTGACGTTGGTAGCGATCGGTTTGAATTCGCCGCGAATCTCGTTGGGAGCCTCCATTTTGAGGTCCCACATGTCCTGATGGGGCGGACCGCCGCCGAGAAAGATGTTGATGACCGCCTTGTGCTGGCTGCCGGTGGGGGTGAAGCCGGCCGGGGCGGCGCGGGCTTCGGCGCGGAAGATGTCGGCAAGGTTCAGGCTGGCGGCACCGATGCCGAGCGCACCGATGCGGAGGAAGCTACGCCGCGAGACGCCGTCGCAGAAGCGATTTTTCTGGCCGAAGATCGTCAACATGGTTGCGTCGGTCCTTTCGAGGAAGGAGGAGCGGGCTTCGTGCGGGAGGTTCGCCGGGCGGAGGGAGGGTGCCTAACGCCTGGGTTGCATCTGCGGCGGGGAGCGATTGTCTGGTGCTTATACGCTATCTTTCCTTGAGTACGCTGTCAAGAAGGAAGGAGGGTTTTGAGCGGGGTTGGGGGTCTACGCTCCGCCGCGGTGACGGCGCAGTTCGGCTTCCAGATCGTAGACGCGCTGCTCGGCGGCTTCGCGGCGCAAGCGTTCCTGGTGCCGGTCTTCGGTCAGTTCGGTGTAATCTGCGATCTTGCGTCTTTCCACATCGTAACACGCCACGCGACCGCTTTCGCTGCCGAGCCACAGTCCCACTGCTTCCAGCCAAAGGCGTCCTTCGTCATTCAACGGCATGCGTTGGAAGCGCGTTGCTCCACGGCGATAACCGATGATCTCCAGTTCCCGGCGGTGGTCGTCCTCGCGCGCATCGACGATTACGTAGGTGGGAACCTGGGCGCGAAAGTAATGGGGTCGCTTGTCGCGGAAATCCGTGGACCGCGTGCTGGGTGACGTAATCTCGATGAGGAGGGCCGGCCGAACGCCTTCGCGGGCCACGTGAAAGGACGGCCACTCGCGTTGCGCGTCGCGGACGCCGAAAATGACGGAGATGTCCGGGGAGTGATGGCGGAGGACGGGGTCGCCCCAGTAAATGCCGCAGTCCGAAAACACCACCGCGCTCGGGTCGTCAGCCAATTGGGCGCGAAAGGCGTTTTTCAGATAGTTGCAGTCGTCGCCGTGGGCATTGCTCTCTGCAATGGCGTCTCCCTCCTGGGGGTGCAGCACATCCTCGCGCGTGAGCGGCACCTGCACGTGGTCGACGACCCGGCCGCGGGCGTCTTTCACGGGCACGTAGCGGAATCCGTAGCGCCAGCGCCCCCGCTCGGACGACGACTCGCGTTGGTGGGGTACGGTACTCATGATCTCCTTCCTCCCTCCTCCTTCCGTTACGCTTCCGCAATCATCGCGTCGGTAATGTTGAGGTTGGAATAGACATGTTGCACGTCGTCGTGGTCGTCGAGCATTTCGATCAGGCGCATCGCCTTCCGCCCGGCCTCAACGTCGGCGTCCACCCCCACCTTGCCCAGCTGCGTGATCTCGGCGTTGTGTACGGTGACGTTGTTCGCCTTCAAGGCCTCTTGCACCTTGTTGAACGCGGCCACGTCGCAGGTGATCTCGAAGAGGTCGCTGTCGCGTTTCAGGTCGTCGCCGCCGGCGTCCAGGACGACGCCCATCAGCGTGTCCTCGTCCACCCCCTCGGCCGGGACCGCGAACAGGCCCTTGCGCTCGAACATATAGCCGACGCAGCCGGCCGAACCCATGTTGCCGCCGCCGCGCTCGAAGAGCTTGCGCACCTCGCCGCCGGTGCGGTTGCGGTTGTCGGTCAGCACGTCCACCAGGATCGCGACGCCGCCGGGGCCGAAGCCCTCGTAGGTGATTTCCTCGAAAATCATCCCTTCCACGTCGCCGGTGCCGCGCTTGATGGCGCGCTCGATGTTGTCCTTGGGCATGCTAACCTCGCGCGCCTTGTCGATGGCGTAGCGCAGCTTGAGGTTCATGCCGGGGTCGCCGCCGCCGTTGCGGGCGGCAATGATGATCGCCCGGCTCAGCTTGCTCCACAGCTTGCCGCGCTTGGCATCGACCGCCCCTTTCTTGTGCTTGATCGTCGCCCAGTGGGAATGGCCAGACATGGCTTCTCCTTCGTCGGATGGGAGCGCCGTTCGGCACTCGTTCTACGGTAATTTGTCAAGGCTCCAGGCGCTTGATCTTCTTACCCACGTCCTGCTTGCGGTCGTCAATTCGGCGGCGGCCCGCGTCGAACAGGGTCAGCGCCTTCTGCCACGCGGCCAGCGCTTTGCCCTTTTCTTCCTGGCGGAAATACACGTCGCCCAGGTGGTCCCACACGGTCGGGTCGTCCGCCCCGTCGGGCAGCGACGCGGCGAGTTCCAACTGCGTTCGCGCTTCGGCCAGCCGGCCACGGCGAAACAACACCCAGCCCAGACTGTCGAGGTACGCCGCGTTATCGCGGTCGGCGTCCGGCCCTAACACGCCGGTTCCAGTACGCTCCTGGCGGTCCAGTTCCAACGCCTTGCGGATCAGCTTTTCCGCCTCGTCCAGGTTCTTGTCGCGCTCGGCCCACTGGTAGCCGAGGTCGTTGTTGGCGGTGGCGTCGTTGGGGTCCGCTTCCAGGATCAATTGTAACTCTTTTTCCGACTCGTCGTACTTGTGGGCCGCGAGGTAGACGCCGGACAGCGTCAGCCGAATGAAGCGCACGTCGCCCGGGCTCGTGCGCCCTTCGCCGTTCGCGGCCGGAAGCCCCGTGCCGGGAAGCCCGTCTTCCTTCGGAAGATTATACTCTTTCAAAAGGGCCTGGCATTCGGCAAGGGCCGCTTCGTATTTACCGGCCTGCGACAGCATCTCGGCGTGGACGCGGCGGGTCAGCACGCGGTCCTTTTCGCGCGAGTCCTTCACCGCGGCCTCGGCGGCCGCGACCGCCTCGTCGGTCTTACCCAGCGCCATCAGCGCCTGCGCCCGTTCGATGTGGAACAGCACCCGGCTCGTCGCCTCGGCCTTCTCCAAACCCAGGTCGCACACGTCCAGCAGTTCCTTGTACTTGTGGGCCTGCCACAGCACGGTCAACAAACCGCTGTATACTTCGCTTTCCGCTTCTTTCGAGAGGGTGCCGTCGGTCAAGCAGCTGCGGTAGAGTTTCTCCGCGAAGTCGAGTTGGCGCGTGCGAGCCGCGAGCAGCGCCAGCAGGCCGCGCGTCGCCGGCGCGAGCTTGCTCTGGCCCTGCAACGAATCCCTGGCGGCGCTAAGCAGACGCTTGACTAGCACGGGGTCTTCGCGCGCCGCGGTCAGCAGGCCGCGCGCCACCGCCGCCTGGTTGGCGTCGCCCGGCCCGTTGACCTTGTCGGCGGCACGGACCGCCTCGTTGAAAAATAGCAGCAGACGCCCGGCTCCGACCTCGCCCCCGTCCTTGTAAACGGCCAACAGCCCCTTGAACGCCTCCGGGCTGGGACTGTCCTTGATGAGCGCGCGGTAAATCGCCTCGGCCTTGACCGGCTGCGCCGCGCGATACTCGCGTGCCAACAACAGCTTCAGCGCCGCGTTGTGCGGGTCGGCCTTCGCGGCGGCTTCGAGCTGGCCGGGCACGTCCACGCCAAGGTCGAGCTTGCGCAGCAGCCGCACCTTTAACTCGTAGCCCTCGACGCCTTGCGGTTGCATGCGCAGGTAGTCGTCCACTTGGTTCAGCGCGTCTCGGAATTTGCCCCGCTTCTCGTTTAACTCGGCAAGGTTGAACGCGAGCCGCCGGGCGCTGGCGGGATCCTTCTGCTGGGCGGCTTCAAAGGCAGAGGCGGCGCGGTCGGGCTGGTCGGCCTTGAGGCAAAGGCGGCCGATGCGCTCCCACGTCTCGCCGGCACGGGCGTTTACCTCGTCGCGGGTGAGCGAGCCGTCCGCGGTCAGCGCGGCAGGGTTTTCGAGGACCGCCGCCACTTCGCGCAGCGCCTTCTCCGCGTCGAGCCACTGACCCGCTTCCTCGTGGATTGCCGCGGCGTCAAAGAACACCTGGGCGCGGAGGTCGGGCCGCTCCTTCAGCGCCGCGTTCGCCGCCGTCTTCTGCAAGACGGCCAGTGCCTCCTTCGTCTTGTTCTGGGCGCGCAACTGGCGGGCGTAGAGGTACTGCGTTTCCACGTCGGCGGGGTCGAGTTCACCCACGCGCTTGAACGCGGCCAGCGCCTCGTCGGTGCGGTCGAGCGCGAGGTAAAGCGGAATGGTGGCCCGGTGCAGTGGCGCGGCGTCTGGGTCGAGGCGCAACGCCTGCTCAAACGACTTGAGCGCCTCCAGCAAGCGGTGGTCTTTTTCGTGGAGCAGCCCCTGGCCGTAAAGCTTGAGGGCTTCGAGGCGGTCGAGGTCTTTCGGGGTGCTAACCTTTGTTGGCACGTTGACGCCGGGACGGTCGGCGGCCGGGGCGGTCTGGGCGAACAGGGGCGCACAGGCCAGGAGGAAGGCCGGGATGGCCAGACAAGGTCGGCTGGGTGGGTTCATGCGTGCTCACCTCCCGTTCCGTGAGGCCGGGGGGCGGAGAAGCCGCCCCGTCCTGCGCCCGCAAGGGCCGGGCACCCGGCGGCGACGATTGTACCGAGAAAACGGGGGATTTCCTAGGTGAGCAAGGTGGGTATTGCCGCTTGCGGCGTTGCGGTAAAAACGCAACGCCGCAAGCGGCAGAAGAGTTACCGCGGCTTCGGCCGTCCCGCCCTCACCGGGGTGAGGGCCGCGACTTCCTGCGCCGTGGGACACTCCGGCGACATCGGGCACGCCGAGCAGTTCGGCGCGTCCACCCAACAGGTCTCCGCGGCCAGGTCGCTTAGCACGTCGGTGAAATGCGAACCCTTCGCCTTCGGCACCAGGTGCTCCAGGCTGGCGCGGGCCGTCTCGCAGTCGTCTTGCGAGCCGTCCAGCAGACCGAGCCGGCGGGCACAACGCAGGGTCGGCGCGTCCAGCGGAATCGCGTGGCCGCCCAGCGACCGCTGCATCACCCACGCGCCCAGGTAGTCGTTCGTCGCCTGGTAGCGCGCCAGCTGCTTCGCCGCGTCCTTCAACCCCTTCTTTTCCAGGTTCTGCAGGTCGAATTGGAAGTGTGTCTCGAACACCTCTTGCAGGAACAGGATCAGGCGCGTGGCGCGGGCCTCGGCATTGGACAGGTCTTCAAACGCCTCTTCCAACTCGCGCGTCGAGCTGACGCGCACTTCGTTCCAGTCGAAGAAGCGGTCCACCAGGTTGCGGAACGCGCGGTTCGCCTGATCGACCGTCGCGTCCTCCCGGCACAGGCCGTAGATGAACTGCTCCAACACCGACAACGGTTCTGCCGCCGGCGCCGATTCCTTGCGGGCCGAGGTGAACAACTGGGTCAGGAGCCGCTGCTTGTTAATCGTGGTCGCCATGAGTTCTTCGTTCACTCCGTTGTTTAGGGATGGCGGGGGAAAGGCGCGATCGGCGCCGGCGTCCTGAACCGGCACGGCCCGCGCTCACGAATCTGCGTTGTCCTCTTCTCCGTCGGCGGAATCAGCCGCTTGCGGGGCTTCCGGGTCGAAGGCTTCCTCGCCTGCCGTCCCGGCTTCTTCTTCGGACTTCGCTTGACCCAGTGCTTCGTTGATGAGCCGGGTCATTTCGATGCTCTTCTTCACGCCCTGGTCCAGCACGAACTGCAAGACCGGCGTGAACCGCGTTTGCAGCCGCTGGGCCAGCTTCGACTGGACGAAGCCGCAGGCGTGCCGCAGGCCGTTGAGGGCGAGCTTCTGCTCCTTCTCCGAGCCCATGATGGAGACGAAGACCTTGGCGTGCTGCAAGTCGCCGGACACCTCGGCGCGCGTCACGGTCACGAGTTTGACGCGCGGGTCGCGCACGTCGTGCAGGATCGTCTCGCTCGCCACCTCGCGAATGGCTTCCGCCACACGGGCCAGTCTGTGTGTCTTCATGGCTGCATGATCTTCTCAAAGGCAGGGTTTCGCCGCTTGCGGCTTTGCGCAAAGCCACAAGCGGCGGGGTCAGCTCAACGTCCGCTGCACCTGCTCGATGCGGTACGCCTCGATCACGTCGTCGACCTTGATGTCGTCGTAGCCGTGGACCTTCAGGCCGCACTCGAAGCCCTCGCGCACCTCGCGCACGTCCTCCTTGAACCGCTTCAGCGAGTCCAAACCCGTCGTGCGGTCCGGCGGCGGGTAGACCACCACGCCGGCCCGGATGACACGCACCTTGGCCGAACGCTCCATCGTCCCCTTCGTCACCACGCAGCCGGCGATCGTGCCGACGCGGCTGATCCGGAACGACTCGCGCACCAGCGCCCGGCCCAGGTGGATGACGTCCTCGCGCGGCTTGAGCTTGCCTTCCAGCGCGGCGCGGATGTCGTTCGTCAGGTTGTAAATGATGTTGTACTGCCGAATCTGGATGCCACGCTCGTCGGCCAGCGTCTCGGCACGGTCGTCGGGCACGACGTTGAAGCCGACGACGATCGTGTCCTCCGGCGAAGTCAGCGCCAGCTGCACGTCGCTCTCGGTAATGCCACCGATCGCCGCGTGCAGGATGCGGACGCGCACTTCGTCGTGCTGCAGCTTCTCCAGCTCCTTGCGGATGGCCTCGACCGAGCCGCGCGCCTCGGCCTTGAGGATCACCTTCAACTCGGCGATCTCGACCTCGCCCAGCTTCTCCAGGCTCATCGGCTCGCGGCGGATCATGGCCGATTCGGACTGTTTCAACTGGCGCTTGTCGGCGATGTCGCGCGCCACCGTCAGATCCTCGACGACGAGGAACGGGTCGTCGGCGTTGGGCACGTCGTTCAGGCCGGTGATGCGCACCGGCACCGTCGGCCCGGCCTCTTGAATCGGGCGGCCCAGGTCGTCGTACATGGCGCGGACACGGCCGTAAGTCGCGCCGCACAACACCACGTCGCCGCGCTTCAGCGTGCCGTTCTGCACGAGGATGGTCGCGAAGACGCCCTCGCCCTCGTTCTTGTGGGCTTCCAGGCAGGTGCCGCTCGCCGGGCGGTTGGGGTTCGCCTTAAGCTCCTTCAACTCCGCCACGAGCGACAGCGTATCGAGCAGTTCTTCGATGCCCTTGCCGGTCGCGGCGCTAGTTTGGACGAACGGCATTTCGCCGCCCATCGTGTCGGGGATCAGACCCAGGCCGTAGAGCTGCTGCTCCGTTTTGCGGATGTTGGCGCTGGGCATGTCCACTTTGTTGATGGCGACGACGATCGAGACGCCGGCGGCCTTGGCGTGGGCGATGGCCTCTTCGGTCTGGGGCATCACGCCATCGTCGGCGGCGACGACGATGACGGCAATGTCCGTCACGTTGGCCCCGCGGGCGCGCATCATCGTGAACGCCTCGTGGCCGGGCGTGTCGAGGAACGTGACCGGCCGGCCGCCGTGCTCGACGCGCCAGGCGCGGATCACCTGCGTGATGCCGCCCGCCTCGGTGGCCACGACGTTGCTCTTGCGAATCTTGTCCAGGAGCGACGTTTTGCCGTGATCGACGTGGCCCATGATGGTCACGACCGGTGCCCGCGGCAGCAGGTTCTCGGGTTCGTCTGGTGCCTTGAAGCCGGCGAGCAATTGCTCCTCGGCGTCCAGCTGCCGTTTGATCTCCAACTCGACGCCGTGTTCCAGGGCGATGGTCTCGGCCATGTCCGCTTCGAGCATCGAGTTGATGTTAATGTTCTGCGCGGCACCGGCACCCATGAGCTTGAAGAGCAACTCGCCGGCGCGCATGCCGATGGCCTCGGACAGCGAGCGGACGGTGATCGGCAGCGAAATCGGCACCTTCCCCTTGCGCGGCTTGGGACCGGCCTTTTCGCGCTTCTTGTGGACGTATTTGCGGTGGCGCGGCCCCTCGTCGTCGAGGAGGGCGGCAATGCTCTTGCCCTTGGGGTCGGGCGCTTCGCCGGACTGCTTGCGCTTGGCCTGGCGCTCGTTGCGGAGCTTGTGGCGCTCGTCGCGACCGGGCAGCGCGCCGGGGCGTTTGACGCCGCCTTTCGCCTTGCCGGCCTCGTCCTCCTCGCCCACGTCGTCCGCCGGAACGGGGACGTTGGGGAGTTTGCCGACGGGCTGCTTGTTCATCTCCTTGGTGATCTGCTCGATCGTGATCGGCCCGTCCTTGGCGGTCAATTCCTTGGGAATTTCGCCGATCTTGCGCGGGCCGGACGGCGGCGGGGGCGGCTGTTTGGCCTCGGTCGGCCGAATTTTCATTTGCGGCGGCGGGGCCACGCGGATCGACTGGTGCGGCTTGGCCGGGATGCGGTCGCGGCTGCGGCGCGGCTCCATGCCGGGGCGCGGCGCGGTGTCGAGGTTCCGCATCGAACCGAGATTGCGGCCCGGTGCAGACCCGGACGCGGCGGGGCGCGAGGCGTCCGGCGTGGTCGGTTGGTCGTCCTGCTTGGCGGCCGCGGGCTGTTCGGGCACGCGCGGCGCGGCGGGCGGTTCTGCCGTCCGGGCGGGCGGCGCGTGTTCGGCCGGGCGCGGCGTCTCGGTCTTCCGCGCCGCGGGGGTTTCGTGGATGCGGGGCGCGGGCGGTTGTTCCGCGGGGCGCGACGGGGCTACGGGTGTCTTGGCGGCGGGAGGGGTGAGGGTTGCGGGTGCCACGGTCTTGCTGGGTTTCTCCGGGGAAGGGGGGACAACGGTCGGGGGAGTCGGCGCGGGGGCGGGCTGTTCCGTCGCGGCAGCCGCCTCCGGTTCGCGTGCAATACGCGGGGTTGTCGGCGCGGGACGCTTGTCCAGGTTCCGAATCTTGGCGGGCGGTGCGTGCAACGGGGGCGGCGCGACGGCGGTCGCCACCGGCGCGGACTGGCCCTTGCGCACCATTAGCTCAACCATGTCGCGCTGCTCGGGGTCGAGGGTGCTGAGTTGGTTTTTTACGTCAAGCCCTGCCTGGCGGCAGACGTTGAGCAAGTCTTTGCTCTCCATGTCCAGCTCACGCGCCAGTGCGAAAATGCGTACTTTCTCTCTTTGCAAGCGCAACTCCCTGTACGGACTCGTTTAGCAGATCGTCAAACGGGAAAGCCGTTACGACCCTCCGCTTCATTTTAACCGATTCCTTCGGAGGGGGAAAGCGAATCCTGCCGCTGCGACGAATTATCCCCAATTGGCGAGCCGGGAGCGTAAGAGGCTATCTCCGGACTCACTCCGGTCGCTTACGCTCCCGGCTCGCCAGTTTCGCTGTCGGACGGCGCTTCCGGTTCCGTCGCGTTGTCGGGCTGCGGCGCTTCTATCTCGCCTTCCGCCGCCGATTCGGCAGGAACCTCTTCCGTGGCAACGGCCTCCTCGGTGTCGGTGGGCATTTCCGCTGCCGCGGACGACTCGGCGGGCGCTTCTTCTTCCACTGGGGCGAACAGCCGCTCGAAGTTTTGCTTGGCCTCCGACACCGGCCCCGTGGTGGTGGAGGCGTCGCCGCCCAGCAGCTTGACCGCCTTGCTCGTGGCGCTCGACGCCGACGAACCGCTCGACTTGGCGACCTTTGGCTCGGCCTCGACGTGCTCGGCCGCTTCCTCCGCGAAGTCGATCATCTCGGCCGCCTGCTCCTCCGTCACGCCCGCCAACTCGGCCAGGTCGGCCGGTTCCAGGAAAGTCAGGTCGTCGTACGACAAGAAGCCTTCTTCAATAAACGCCTCGACCAGCTCCTCGCTGACGTTGGGCAGTTCGGCAAACCAGTTGACGGCCCGCTCGATGCCCTCATTCAGCTCGTCGTGGGTCATGATCTCGATGTCCCAGCCGACGAGCTTGGATGCCAACCGGACGTTCTGCCCGCGCCGCCCGATGGCCAGCGACAGCTGATCTTCCTTGACGAGTACGATGGCCCGGCCCAACCGCGGGTAGAGGAACACTTCTTCGATGGACGCCGGCTGCAAGGCGTTGGGGATCAGCACCTGGAGCGAATCGTTCCAGCGGACGATGTCGATGCGTTCGCCGCCGAGTTCATCGACGATGTTCTTGATCCGGCTGCCGCGGACGCCGACGCAGGCCCCGACGCAATCGACCTTCATGTCGATGCTGGAGACGGCCACCTTGGTGCGGTAGCCGGCCTCGCGGGCGACGGCCTTCATCTCAATCGTACGCTCTTGAATCTCCGGGATTTCATTCTCGAACAGCCGCCGGACGAAATCGGGGTGGACGCGCGACAGGATGATGCGAACGCGGTGGCCCTGCTTCTTGACTTCGAGGATGACGGCCTTGACGCGCTCGTTGACGTGGTGCGTTTCGCCGGGAATTTGTTCGCCGCGCGGCAACAGGGCTTCGGTCTTCCCGACGTTGACCGTGGCCGCCCCGCCGTCGAATCGCTGGACGGTGCCGGTGGTGAGGTCGCCCTTCATCGCCTGGTATTCGTTGAAGACGGAGTTGCTCTCTTCTTCGCGGAAGTTCTGGATAATCATCTGCTTGGCGGACTGGGCGGCGATGCGGCCGAGTTCTTCCACCGCCAACGTCCGTTCGCCCTTTTGCGCGACGATGTTGCCGGACTGGCGGTCGATGTTGACTGCGACGATGTCGTCGTCGTCTTCGTAGCATTTGTGGATCGCCAGGCGGACGGCCTTTTCGATGCTGGCGAAAATCACTTCTTTAGGGATGTTCTTTTCGCGATGCACGAAGTCCACCGCCCGGATCAACTCAGCGCCGTTCATTGCCACTCGTCCTCAAACACAGGTGCAAGAATGCTTTCTGGCTCGCTGGGAATCCTCGCCAAATCCGCGCGTGCGCTCCATCCGCACAAACAAAAAAAGTGGGACGTGTCCCACTTGCGATGTCTCCGCGGGAACCAGCCCGGCGGCACACCCACCTTTTATACTATCCGTCCGGCCGCCCGTGGGATAGGGCGCGACCGCTTTCTTGGTCGAATAAATGAGCGCGGGTTACGGTAAAGGCCGTCGTGACGGTGGCGTTTTCGACCGGCGCCAGAGACTTTTCTACCGGCAGCGACACCGTCCAGTCGCCGTGCCCGAGCGTCAAAAGGCGGTTCGGCCCCAGCGTCTCGGCCAGGCACACGTCCATACCTAGGGTGGCGTCGGTGTCGCCGTTTCGAGCCAGCCGCACGTGTTCGGGCCGGACGCCGAGCGTGACCCGCCGGCCGGCGAACGGCCGCCACTCCGCTTGACGGCCACTACCCAGGTGGAACACGTCCGCCTTGTTTTCCAGTCGTAACCGATCGTTTTCCCAAATCAAAAGGCCGTCGAGCAGGTTCATGGCGGGCCAGCCGAGGAAGCCCGCGACGAAGCGGTTGGCGGGGCGTTCGTAAAGAACGTCGGGCCGGTCGGCCTGCTGGAGCCGGCCGCGGTCGAGGACGGCAACGCGGTCGCCGAGGGTGAGGGCTTCTTCTTGATCGTGGGTCACATAAAACATTGTCGCCGGAAGTCGCTTATGGAGCAAGTGCAACTCGCGGCGCATTTCGAGGCGGAGCCGGGAATCGAGGTTGCTGAGCGGCTCGTCGAGCAAAAAAACCGCCGGTTGCCGGACGACGGCCCGACCGAGGGCGACGCGCTGTTGCTGGCCGCCGGACAGTTCCGCCGGCCGGCGGTCGAGCAGTTCCGTCAGACCAAGGCTGTTGGCGGCGTTGGCGACGCGGGCGTCGCGGTCGATGTCTTTGCGGAACCAGTTAAAGGGCCGGCGGGCGTCGAGACCGAAGGCAAGGTTTGAGCGGACGTTCAGGTGCGGATAGAGGGTGGGCCGCTGAAAGACCATGGCCACGTCGCGCCGGTGAGGAGGGACGCGCGTGACGTCCTGGCCGCCGATGTGGACGCGGCCGGTGGTGGGCGTTTCGAGGCCGGCGATGACGCGGAGGAGGGTGGTTTTGCCGCAACCGGAGGGGCCGACCAGGACGAGCAGTTCGCCGGCGGCGGCGGCGAGGGTGATGGGGTGCAGGGCGTGAACGCCGTTGGGGTACTGCTTGGCGATTTGGTCGAGGGAGACTTGGGCCATGGGGTGGCTCTTGCAAAGCCGCAAGCGGCAAATCAGTATTGCCGCTTGCGGCGTTGCAAAGCCGCAAGCGGCCAGAAACTTCTTGCTCTACCTTCTCAGAAGGTTATTCTATCGTTTGCTAATGGATCAGAACCGGAGGAACTCCCTCATACCTCAACCCCTTGTCATCGGGCACCATCTCGTTTGGACTGCTTACGGCTACTGGCTACCCAACGACCCGCGCGGCAGCGGCTCGACGGCGATTCATGCCCCAGCCCTTGCCCCGTTGGGCGAAATCCATTACGGTCGTAAACCCGTCCAACCGCCCGGCTGCGCGATCAAGGAATTCTACCAGGAAGCCCGAACGGTTCTCAAATACGCCTTGCTCTCGTTCGACGCCGCCGCGCGGGACCAAATTGGCGTGGCCTTTGGTCGCGTGGTTGAAGAGCAGCGCTACACCTGTTGGGCCTGCGCCGTGATGCCGGACCACATTCACCTCTTAATTCGCAAACACCGGGACACGGCAGAGGAAATGGTAGAGTGGTTCAAGACGGCCAGCCGGCAGCATTTGTATGTGACGGGCCACCGAGATTCCGATCACCCGACGTGGTGCGGCGGTTATAACTGGCATTTCCATGTCGATCATCCCGACGAAGCGCGCCGGACCATCGGCTACATCGAGCGGAACCCGTTGCCGTTGCGACTGCCGCAGCAACATTGGCCTTTTGTGAAAACCTATGACGGTTGGCCGTTGCATCCGGGCCATAGCCCCAATTCTCCTTATGCCAGGCGGCTCAGGGAGTTGGGGAGGTATCCGTAGAGGATTGCCGCTTGCGGCTTTGCACAGCCGCAAGCGGCCAAATGCAAAGCCGCAAGCGGCAATCCCGGTTTGCCGCTTGCGGCTTTGCCTCTTCACCTCACCCGCCCCATCACCCGCCCCAGTTCCTCCCTGACCTTCCCCTCCAACTCCCCGCCGCGCAGTGCCCGCGCCGCCCACTCGTTCCACACGGCCGGTTTGTCCTGCCCCGCCGCGCGCAGCGCCGGCATATCCTCCGCCGCCAGCACGCCAGCCGGCACGTCAAACACCGTCACCACCGGCCCTGAAAAACACGCCTTCTCCCCCGCCCGCAGCAGCACGAACTTCTCCTCGCCCGCCGCCACGACCTGCACCAAGCGCGTGTCCTTGCCGCCCTCCACCTCCACGAGCTTCCCGGCGATACCGGTGCGCAAAAAATGTTCGAGTCGTTCGCCCGTCAGCCGTTTTAGCACCCGGTTGCCGTCCAGAGCCGCGCGCAAACGGTGACAGTATTTACAATCGTCGCGTTCAAGGTGATAACCGACCTCTTCTTGCCGCGTCCGCCCGTGTCCGAACAGTTCGGCCAAGGTCGGGTGCCATGCACTTATCTCTACTGCGGCCGTGGTCCGCTGGCAGTACGGACACGTCTGCTTGTGCGTCTCTTCGGTCGACGTCCAGTTCTCGCGCAGGACGGCGACCCGCAGGCGCGGCACCGGCGGACAGGTTGAGGTCGGTAGCGTGGTTCCTTCGACGCGATCGGGGTCGTCGCTGGTCACGGTGAGCAACCACGTCGCCAACTTCTGCTCGTCCATTTGCGGAACTCCGAACGGCACAGGCGTAACCTTCCCCGGAGTTAGGATACGCCGGTCAGGTCGAATTATTCCATTTCCGTAAGCTGCCTGCAACCGCCGCCCCTCTGCCGAAACCAAGGAAGGACGTTTCCGATGCCGAAACCGAATCCCGCCGCCGAACTTGCCGCGAAGTTGGTGGAAACGGTGCGCGCCGCGAAACAGGACGGCACCTATCCCCTGACGTTGCAACAGCTGCTCGCCCGTTGCCAGGTCGAAAACGCGCCAGAACTGGCGAAGGCCCTTGGAAACAAAACGTTCAAGACGCAGGTAATCGTCGCGGCCAAGAAAACCTCCGATGCCCCGGTTGCGCTGGCCGCCGACGCGGAGCTACTCGCCGGTAGCGCGGCGTTGCTGGAGTTCGCGGTCGGCCTGCTGTCCACGGCGAAGAAACCGCTGCATTCGGTGGCAAAGGTGGCCGCGAAGATTGACGCACGGCTGCGCGAAGCTTTCACCGCCGCGGCCGAGCGGCGGATCGCAGCCAACGATTTGCCGCCGACCGTTGCCGCGGTCCGCGTCAAGGACGTGCCCCACCTGTGCTTGCAAATTTACTTGCCACGGCTCGCACCGGAAGTGGAATTGGCCGGCAAGCTGCTGCGGGCGTTGCAGGACCACCGCGGGCGCGGCGACTACCCGGTGCCGCTCGACCGCCTCTTGCACGACGCCGACCCGCAGGCGTCCCCCGAATTGGTCGGCAAGGCGCTGGCCGCGAAGGCGTTCAAGCCGCACGCGCTGCTGGCGTTGCCCAAGGATCCGCAAACGCCGGTGGCGCTGGCCGCCGACGGGGACCAACTCGCCCGCGCGCCGGCCCTGCTCGAAACGGTGCTGGCAAACGTGAGTACGCCCGACAACCAGGCGGTGCCGGCGACGGACCTGGCGAAGAAGTTGGCCAAGAATCTCCGCATGCCGTTCGCCGTGGGGATCGCGCAGGCGGTCGCCGCCGGGACGCTGCCGGCGACCGTCGGCTGCGTGCGCATCAAGGCGAAATCGTACCTGTTCCTTGTCGGCGGCGTGGGCGTCAAACCGGCCGCCCCGCCCGCACCGGCGGTAACGCAACCGCCGGCGACTCCGATCGATTTCGCGGCCAGGTTTGAAGAGATGTTCGCGCAGGCGGACCGTGAGAATGGCTCGCACAATTTCGTAAACCTGGTGGAGCTGCGCGCCACGGTGCCGGTGGAACGGGCGGTCTTCGACGCCGGTTTGCAACGTTTACGGCAAGCGGGGCGGTACACCCTCAGCGGTGCCGAGGGCCGGCACGGCATCACCGACGCCGAGCGCGCGGCGGGCGTTAACGAAAACGGGTCGCTGTTGCTTTATGTCTCACGGCGGCGGTGATCTCCCCTGTATTGCCGCTTGCGGCTTTGCACGCATTGGCAAAGCCGCAAGCGGCAATCAGGGCTGTCCCGCCGACGAAATCGCGGCCAGTGTTTCGACTTCCGGCACGGCCGGCGTGCCCAACAGCCGCCGCAGCACGCGCGACCCGCGGTACCGGTCCCGGCGATGATGCGACGCGATCACCGCGTCCTCGCCGACGTAGTTTCCTTTGCCGGGCGCAATCTCGATCTCCAAATCGTTCGACCGGGCTTGTTTGGCCGTCTCCCGCAGGGCGTCCAGGTACAGGTATTCCTTGTGGCTCAACTCCACGTCCTGAAACCGGTCGCCGAAATGGCTTTGGATCATCGACAGGTAACTCTTGCCGGCGGCACCTAGCGGCAGCCCGATCCACTCCAGCGTGACCAGCACGAAGCGATCGACCAGCGGCAACTCCTCGGTCAGGTGCCGTAACGCGGTCGCCACGGTGGTCGCGTGCGTCGCGGCGATCACCAGCACGCCGACGCGCGTGGGCCGGGCGTCCGGCGTCGGGCGGAGTACGACACTGAAATCGTAAAGGGGCCTCGCGTTCTGCGGTACCGGGCGGACGCGCTCCACGTCGGTGACGCCGTAGCGGTGGCCGGCGTCGCGGCACTGCACCAGGACGGTACGCAGCAACTCGGCCAGGTCGTCGTCATCACCGGATTGCGGTGCCGGCGGCGACTGGGGCATGCACAGTTGCGCGATGCGGTCGTCGAGCACGCGGTCCAGCACCTCCGGGGACGGCTCCCTATCGTCCTCGATTATCGCGGATAGCTCCGTGGCCGCGACCGCAATTGCGGGTTCGTCATTGAGCCACGCGCCGACGCCGGCCGAGCGCAACCGCTCCTGCTCGCCGCGCCACGCCTCGCGCGCCAGGCTAATCACGTCGCGCGGCCGCAGGTCGGTCTTGTCGCGGAGCTGCCGTGCGTACCAACTCCGTCCCAGCGGGAAATACTCGTCGTGCTGCCGCCGCTGGCGCAGGCCGCCCAGAGCTTCATAGGGCCGGAAAAAGTCTTCCAGCCGGGCGCGGACGAGCGCCCCGGCCTCGGTGCCGTTGACGCGCTGCAACGCCACCTCGAACTGGGCCAAGCGGTCCCAGGACGAGTGTTGGATGACGCCCGTCTGCCGCCAATGAAACAGTGTGGCCCGCACGCCCGCGGTCACCACCAACAGGTTCGGGGCGGCGTCAATGACGGCTTCCAGGAAGCGGGCCAGAGCCGACGCCTGGTCGGTGTCGAGGTTGTCCACCTGGTCGAACGCCAGGACGAAAGGCTGACGGCCGGCGGCGGCCAGCCGTGCCAGGGCGACGAGGACGTGCTTGATCTGCTCGGCGTCGGCGAGGGCAACGGGTTCGTCGCGCGGCACGGCGGGCGGCAAACCCAGTGAACGCGCCTCGTCCGGCTCGAGCGCCGCTCCGGACAGCCATTGCACGGCCTGGCGCGCGACCGCGCCGTCCTCGCGGCGGCTGCCGTCGGCGTACGGGTTGCGGACCCTGTAGGCGGAATAATAAAAGCGAAACAAGACCTCATAAGCGTGACGGTCCGCCCCGGCCTGCCCGGGGTGCTCGTCGGGCAGGCGATCGACGAAGGCGTTCCAGGCGCGCTGGAGGTAGTCCCACGGGTGCCGGCCGAGGTTGGGGCGGATCGCTTCGATCAAGCCGGCGTGGACGAGCTTCGACAACGGGGTGCCATAATAGCCGGAGGCCCGACCGCGCGTAAGGGCGGCGACGACGGCGCGGAGCAGCGACCGCGGCAGCTGGTCGGGTGCGGCTTGGAGGTTGTGCAAATAAACAAACGTGGCCCGGTCGGCGGCGGACCAGCGGGCCAGCCGGGCCAGCAGGTGGCTCTTGCCGACACCGGCCTCGCCCCAGAGCATGGCGCCGATGCCGCGCTTCGTCGCCAACGCCTCGGTGGCCAGGCCGGTCAGCTGCTCGAACGCGGCCTGGTGAATGCCCTCGACGTCGGCACCGTCCTTCGACGGGCCGTTGACGCGGTTGTCGAGGAAGGGGTTGACGTTCAGCGCTCGCTCGAAGACGCCGTTTAGGTCAGTCTCGGCAAAGGTGTCCACATCGGGCGCCATGAAGGGTCTCCGCGCACTCGGTCACAAACGAGGATATGGGTTGAGGATAGCCGTCAATGGTCTTATTGGTTGCTGCGTTTCCGCAAGTCTTTTGAAATCAGCAATTTATATCACTAAGTCTGGTAGTGGCTGCCGTAACGAGTTCTGTGGAAATCTCTGTAGCGGTTGGTCCGGTACTTTCTGTCCCCCACCGTGCGGCCCCGGCGTCATTGTACCCGACCGCCGCCCGGCTGACGAATGTTGTCGAGCCGGGCCGGGCCAGGATCGGCTCACCAGCCGACTACTTTCGCGGCTCGGTCGAGCCAGGGCGGAGCGGTACGAGGGCGAGGATTGATCGTCCAGTTAGTCACCAAAGCCTGCCGATCATAGGACACGATCACCACCTGTTGATTCCCTCTCCAATCGGCGTGGATCAAGAACCAATCTTGGGTGAATTCGCCTTCGCCCTGTCCCAGGGACTCATGACCCAGGAGCTTTACAACTTCCTGCTTCGTCATCCCCACCCGCAGCTGCGGCTCGGTCGGCGTCAGCCGGTCGCACACCACGACTGTCACGGCCAGCACCACCACGACCAGCCCGACCCCGACCGCGATCTTCTTCCGCATGGTCTGACCCGGCCCGCGGCGTTCCGATTTTCCGTCTACCTCTCCCACCGCTTGATTTTCCATTCTTCCACCCGCGTGTCAGCGTTCCAACGGATGATGAGGATTTCTTTGTATGCTTGTCGGGTGGGCTTTAACACATAATGGGACAGGTGGCATTGAGCAGTGTCAAATTCCGAATTTGCTTTACCCAGGAGTTTTTGCACCACGTCGTAGGTCATGCCCTCCCGCAGCATCGCGTCCGGTGGCGTCGCATCAACCATCCGTCCGTCCGTCACCCCGTCGCGACCGTCGCCGGACCCCATCGTCAACGCTGCCGCCATCAAGACCGCATACATGGCTGATCCTCCGGGAACGGTGGCAACCTACCTGCTACTTCTTTTCACGCCTCAAAACGTAGATGCCTTGCTTGTTCTTTGAGTTGAACTGCTTCGGACAGGTTTCGGGCGAATCAAAGCTCAGGCATAGCTTGAGTGTATCGCCGTTGAGGTCATAGAGGATGACTCGGGTCTTTTTAACAAGAGGTTCACCAGGTCGTCTAAAAACCGGGTCGTCATTCTCGATCCAGGTTAGGGCAACACGGTGTGGCCACTTGGCATCGTCAAGGACATACGTTCCTCCCCCACTGACCTTTTCGCCAAGGAAGGAGTACACGCCGTTTTGAATTTTGATCTGCAGGCCGCATGCAAAATGTTCGCTACTGAATTCGCCTTTGACCTCCATTCCGGCGATTACCCAATTTCCCTGGATGAGTTCCGAGTCGGCATTCAGAGTTGCTTTGTCGATGGGGAATCTTTCCGGTATTGAGTTGAAAGCTGTGCCGAGCAGCACGGTGAGAGACAACAGATGGTTCATGGGAATGGCCTCCTGGCGGTAGGAAAATCCACCACACTACCCGTGCAGTCTACCCTGCCGCCTCGCGGGCCGTCCATCGGAAACGGAGCGAAGCAGGTGAGAAGGCGAGCCAGGCTGCTGGAGGATGGCCCGGCTGTTTGCTCGCAAAGACAAAATCACCTCACGCAGAGGCGCAGAGAAAATACAAATGCCTTTCCTCTGCGCCTCTGCGTGAGGTGATTTTGTCTTTTACGGTCGGCTGTGCGACTTGTCCGCGGTCGGGAAGTCGTCCGGCACTTTCTGCGTGACCTCGCCGGTCGCGGCCCACTCGGCGCCGCGCTGGAACGTCACCGTGAAGCCGACGCACTTCATCGCCACGGCGTCGTGGCCCATGACCGTGTGGAACACGCGGCCCTTGCCGTACGCCACCGTGAACAACATCGGCTCGTTCTCGCCGGAGCCGCCCTTTTTCGGGTCGGAGTAGGCGTACGCCAGCACCTTCAGGTTCTTTGCCGGGCCGCGCAGACGGTCGTACAACTCGTCCCGGATGTGCAGCCACTTGGGTGGCAACCCTTTGGTGATCGGGTGGTCCGCGTCCAGCGTCTCGACCAAGAATTCGTGCTGCGCGCCGTGACTGCCGCCGCGACCCTTGGCGGTGTCCTCGACGACCTTGCCCTCCTTGATGCGGACGTAGGGACCGGACTTCTCGTCGCGGTCGCCCCAGCCGCCGATGCCGATGATTTCGTTGTATTCCGGCCAGTCGGGAAACGAGTTGTCGGCGGCGTGGACGCTGACGAAGCCGCCGCCGTGCTTGACGTAGGCGACGAACGCCTTCTTCGTCTCGTCCGACCACGAATTACCGTTGTAATTGGAGACGACGAGCTTGTAGTCGGCAAAGTTCGGCTTGAAATCGCCGAGGTCTTTACCCGCCGGCGTGGTCGCCACATCGACGGTGAAGAGCTTGGTGTCTTCGAGGAGCTTTTTCAAGACGGGTGTGGTGGACTTCCAGTCGTGGTTGTTCTGGCCATCGACGATCAGTGCTTTGTACGGCGGCGCGGCCCACGCGGACACCGTCAGGCATAGGCCCAGTGCGAGGGCGAGGAGCCATTTCATGCTGGACACGGTGAATTCTCCCTTGTGATTGAGGTTTCAAATGCCTCACGCAGAGTGGGAACGGACAAGGGGACAAGGGGACGAAATACAACGTAAACTTGGTCGAGGACTCAAGGCCTGCATTGCATTTTCCCCTTGTCCCCTTGTCCCCTTGTCCCCTTGTCCCCTTGTCCCCTTGTCCATTCCCACTCTGCGTGAGGTGATTTTTATGCCTACCGCACCATTACCACATGCGGCCGTTTCTCCACGTTGCCCGCCGCGTCCTCCGCGAACGCCTCGACCTTCGTGTCGTCGGAGCGCAGCACGATTTCCCACTCCGCGAATGTGCCCGTCACGGACTTCGCCTCCTTGCCGTTGACCAGCACCTTCTTCACGACGCCGTTGTCCGACGTGGTGCCGCGCACCAACAGCCCGCCGTTTTTCAGTCGGTGGGCAAAGGTGATGACCGTCGCCGGCGGCAAGTCGTCCACCGGGTCGAGCAGCTTTGGAAACGCCACGTCGCTAACCTCCGCGACACGCGACTCGTCGCCGGTCAGCAGCGCTTCCTCGCGGTACTGGTTGCCGTCGTCGCGCAGTTCCTTCGTCTTCGTGCTGACGACCTTGGCGTGCTTGCCCTCGCCGAAATAGTCGTGCAAATAAATTGGTACGCCCTTCTCCGTCTTCGGCGTGGGCCGCGGGCCGCCGCCCAGGTTGACGAGCGCCCGGCGTTTGTCGCCGGTCCAGTTCGTCACCTTCAGGTTGCGAAAATGCGACTCCGCCTTGCCGGTCGGGTTGTCGTCGCTGATCTGGATGAGAGGCATCTGCGAACCGGAACGCACACCGTCGAACGTCAGGCCGTCCACGGTCAGCACGCCGTATTGAATGCTGTCGTCGTCGTGGCCGCGGTTGAACGGCTCGGTGCTCGTCCGGCCGATGGTCAGGTCGCGGTAAACGTGGTTGTCGTAGTTGGGGTGGTAGACGCCGTACTCGGCACGCCAGATGTGCATGGTTTCGATGAGCAGCGACGGCGACTGCGGGCGGAAGGCGTAATGCACGTCCCAAATTTTGGTGTTGCGCATCACGAACGGGTGCCGGGTGTCGGGGCCGACGCGGTTGACGCCCTCGCCCAGGTTGATGCCGTACAGCCCCTCGGAGTGCGACTCGTTGTCGTCGAAACGTACGAACGGCAGCGTGCGGATGTCGGTCGGTTTGCGCGTGCCGTCGGGCTGCAGGATGGACAACGTCGGCTTGAAGGCGCTGCCGGCGGTCGCCTCGAAACGATAGCCGTAGCGGTCGTTTTCGCAGGAGACGTTGCGCGTGAAGGTGTTGAGGCAGTTGGCCCACCAGAAGCCGGCGCCCTCGTTCTGATCGAACGGCAGCATCTGTTTGGGCAGTGGTTTGCCGCGAAACGCCTGCACCGCCAGGTTGCGATCGAGGACGTTATAAGTCTCGGTGCCGTCCTCCAGGAAGAAGCCGTGGCCGACGCTGCGGTAGCCAACGCAGTCGCGCACGACAAGGTAACTGGTGCCGTGGATCGTGAGCCAGCGGTTGCCGCTGTCCCAGATCGACGCGCCGACGACCGAACTGCCGCGCATCGTGTCGCCGGCCAGGTGGAAGTGCAGGGCGTACTTGCCGAGCACGCCCTCCTTGCCCAGGTGCCGAAACTCGGCGTAGCTAATCGACCCGGCGGAATTGCGATGGTACATGGTGTGGCCGCGCGCCACGGCCGGGTCGGCGGATTCGACGATCGCGTTGCGGCTCAGGTTCGCGACCTCGCCGCGGTAGTCGCCGCTGCCGGGGTGGTCGAATTCTAGCCCTTTGTCAAGTGTCACCGTGGTGCCGTCGATGGCGCGAATTTCGCGCTCCTCGGTGAACAGGTTGGACTTGCCCTTGCCGGGCCGGCGCGTGTTCAGCACCTCCGCGGCGAACGTGCTGCCCGTGACGATGACGTGGTCGCCCACGCGCCAGCCGGCAACGGCTTCGGCCAGTGTCACCGACTTGTCACCATTCTTGGCGTCGCCGCCGAGCTTGACCCAGGTACGGCTCAGCGGCGCGCCGTGCAAGTCCATGCGGCCGCCACAGCAGACGATGGCGGGACACGTTTCCTTGTCCATGCCGTCGCGGTAGGCGAGCTGGATTTTCGCGGTGTATTTCGCATCGAGCGGCTGGTCCGCCGTGCCGATTTCCAGGGCGGGTTTGGGCAGATTCGGGTCGGCGGTCGGCTGGTGGGCGTCGCAGTCGAAGCCGTTCTCGCTGGCGTCGTCGCCCGGCTGAATCTTGATTAAGCCGACGACGAGTTGCGTGTCGCGATCGCGTGCAAAGCTCAGCGTGCCGGCGACGTGGACGGAGCGGATGACTTGATCGCTTTTGCGGTCGTAAACGACGGTATGGCCGGTGCGGACCTGGACGCGAGCATCGATGCCTGGCACCTGACCGCCCTCCCAGGTCTCGGCCGCGGACCACGGGCCGCTTTGCGCGGAGCGGATCAGCTTCGCCGGTGCGGCGTCGGCGGAAACGGACGCCAGCAGACAAATAGCGATAATGACTATCGTTTTTAACTTCGTCACGGTGGTCCCCCGGAGTGTTAGCCTCAGACAGCAGTTTACCCGGACGGCGCGCGGCGTCCAGCACTTTGCAGAGGTGGGATGGAGAACGGCTGCCTGCGCGCAATCTGGACGGGCGATCCGGACTTGTCGTTCCGTTAGCGCATTTCCACCACCCGCCCCGCCTCCAGTCGCAACCGCCGGTTCACTGTTCGCGGTATCTCCGCCGCGTAATGCGTCACAAACAACAGCGTCTGGTCTTGTCGTAAGCGCGTATCGAGCCAGTCGCGTACCCGGCGAATCGTGTCGGCGTCCAGCGCCTGAAACGGCTCGTCGAGCACGAGCAACGGCGGGTCTTTCACCAGCGCCCGGATCAGCAATACCAGGCGCTGTTCGCCGGTCGAGAGCCGCGCGAAGGGACGGTCGAGCAACTCAGCGAAGCCGAACTCGGCGAACAAATCACGCACCCGCGCGTCCTGCCCCGGCGTGGTCGGGCGGGCGGCAACCACGTCGAAGAAGCCGGTCGCCGCGGTCCGGGCGGCGGTCAGCGGCTCGGAGAAATAGAGGTGCAATTCCGGCGACACCAGGCCGATCCGCCGTTTGATGTCCCAGATGCTTTCGCCGCTGCCGCGCCGCTGGCCGAACAGGTACATCTCGTTGCTGTACGCTTGCGGATGATCCGCACAGATCAGGCTGAGCAACGTCGATTTGCCGGCGCCGTTCTGGCCGAGTACCGCCCAGCGTTCGCCGGCGCGCACCGTCCACGACACGTCCCGCAGGATGCGGCGGTCGCCGTAAGCGACGTTGATGTTCCGCATCTCGATGACCGGCTCGGCGGTCGATGCCGGCGGCGCGGACGGGGATGCCGTTGGTTCCAACTCCGTCGGCTGTCGTGCCAAGAATGCCGCCCGGGTTCCGTGGAAATGAACGGCGCGTTGGTCCAACTCCAGGACGTGCGTCACCCAGTCGGGCACGTCGCCGGGCCGGGTGATGAGCAGGACGCGCAGGCCCGCCGCGACGAGAGCGCCCAGGATCGCCGTGACCTCGGCCCGCCCCGCAACGTCCAGACCCAGAAACGGCTCGTCGAGGATCAGCAATTCCGGCCGTGCCAATAGCGCCCGCGCGATCCGCGCCCGTCGAATCTGGCCGTTGGAGAGTTTAATTAGTGACAGCGGTAGCAGGTCGCCAATGCCCAACCGCCCGGCGACGGCGACGACTTCCGCAGCGGTCGCCGTCGTCCCGGCGCGGAGGAAGGCGTTGAGCGTCAGGTCGTCGCGTTCCTCGATGAAATTGAACCGCTGCTGGTAGTAGTGCCGGGAGTAGGAGAACAGCCAGGAGTCCTCCTTGAACGACACGCGGCGGATTACGTCCGCGGGCCAGGGAGCCGGCTTCTCTCCTGCGGCAAGGTGATCGAGAAACGGGTAGCCAATGGTGCCGGCTTCGAGGTGATAGCGGCCAAGGAGCAGTTCGGCGAAACTCGACTTGCCCGACCCGACCGGCCCGACGATTGCCCAGGTCGCACCCGCGAAGAGAGTCCAGTCCAGGTCGCGGAACACCGCCTCACCGCCGGGCCGCACGGCGGTGGCGCGTTCGACGACGATCAACGGCTCGCTGTCGGCCGACCCTCCCACGTTCATGGAGACAATGCCTGCAAGAAAATGACTGCCGTTGCTGGGTACTCGACACCCGCTTCCACAATGAGCGCCTCGGGGGCGGGTATGCCCTGGGCAATGAGATGGGAATGCAACTCATCGAAGCGTTCGGCGTCGGCAACGACCTGCCCGCCCACGATGGCGACGAAGCGGCCTGGCGGATAGGTCTGGTTAATCGAGGCAACCAGGCGGCCTGGTTGCGCTGCCGTTCATTCATCGGCTTGTGTCCTGAGATACGATTGAACCGCCGGAATTCATTGTACCGGGGATGACCCCCGGCGGTTCGATTCCGTTACGGTTTGCTGACCTGATACGCGCCGGTAAAGCCGCCGTTCCAGGGGCCGCTGGTCACGCCGTTTTGCTGCGACCCGAAGTACCCCCCCGGCCCGACGACGATCGTCACTTTCACCGGCCCGGTCTGGCCGGCCCGCAACACGCCGGCGTGGACGGCGACCGTCGCCAGCGTCGAATCCGGCGTGTATACGCCCGTGCCCCAGCTGTTGCCGTTCACAGTGCCGGTGACCTTGAACACGAACGTTTTGCCGATCTTGTCCATATAGTTCGTCAGGTTGCCCGGATCCGGCAGTGCTACCACGTCCACCTCGGCCCCGGCCAGGCGCAGGGTGCGCAAGTCGCCCAGCAGCACTTGCTGGTCGCCGAATTGGGACGTCTTTACCTTGAAAGCCTCCGCCGCGATGCGGCCGGTGATCCGCGAATCGCCCGTCTGCACCACGTCGTTGGTCGGCCGTTCCAGTTTCTCCTGGGGGATCGTCTCGCGCAGCTTGCTCAACACTTCGTCGGCCCGGCGGACGACCTCCATGTCGCTACTCTTGGCCGCCTCCAGGAGGGCGGGGTAGGCCTTCTCGGCCAGGGCGAGCAGTTCGGTGGTGGCCGACTGCCGCTCCTTGAAATCGGCGCTGCCCAGGTGGCTAATCGCCGTCTCGACTTGGCGGGTGTTGTCGGCGTCGATGTGGAAGCCAAAGTCGATCTGGCGAATTTCCGCCGCGGGGATGAGCAATTTGCCGTAGGGCGTGACCAGTTCGATGCGCTCCTCGCGCAACGCCAGCTTCAGTTTGCTGTCGTCGCGAAAGAGGGCCTCGGCCGCTACCAGGCTCTTGGCGGTGCTGGCCGGCTTCTTCGCCACGTCCTTCTCGACCGACTTCGCGTCGTCGCCTACCAGCGAAGTGCTTAGGCCGACCAGCAACACCACCGCTCCCAGGGTGTAACACGCCTTGCGACAGAAGGTGCAACGGTCCTGCGAATTCATAGGAGCCTCCGACGGTTAGGATGGGTCGATCCCACGGCTTACCGCGATCCTAATGCAAATCGCCTGGCCTGGCAAGCGCATCGGTACACGGTTGTTACACAGGCGGTCGCAATCCGGGAAGGAAACGGTTGGCGAATCCGCCACCATCGGCTACACTTGATGCAGGTTCGCCCCCCGCCAGCCTTCCCGCCACGCCCCGGAAACGGAGTCGCCGATGTTCCTCCTCCCCGGTCCCCGCCAGCGCTTCTGTGACGGCCTCTCGCGCCGCTCGTTCTTGCAAATCGGCGGCCTCGCCCTCGGCGGACTGACCCTGCCCCACTTGCTCCGCGCCGAACACGACGCCGGCAAGGGCAAGTCGCAGCGCTCCGTCATCATGGTCTACCTCACCGGCGGCCTGGCCCACCAGGACACCTTCGACCTCAAGCCCAACGCGCCGAAGGAAGTCCGCGGCGAGTTCAACCCCATCGCCACCAACGTCGTCGGCGTCCAGATCGGCGAGTTGCTGCCGCGCCTGGCCCGGTGCATGGACAAGGTCGCGCTCGTGCGGTCGATCACCGGCTTGCAGGACGAACACAGCAGCTTTCAGAACATGACCGGCTTCAACATGAGTACCACCCAGCGCGAGGGCAAGCCGCACGCCGGCGCCGTCATCGCCAAGACGCTGGGACCGATCGACCCGGTGGTGCCGCCGTTCGTGGACCTGTTCCCGACCATGCAGCACAAGCCGTACAACAGTCCCGGTGCCGGCTACCTCGGCCGGTCCGCGGCCCCCGTCCGCCTCGACGGCCAGGACCTCGCCGCCATGAAATTCCAGGGCACTGCGGGCGAATTGGGCGGGCGCCGCCGACTGCTCGAAGAGGCCGACCAGTTCAAGCCGGGCGGCGAACGCAATTCGATGGAGACCTATTACCAGCGCGCGTTCGACGTGCTGACTTCGAGCAAAGTGGCCGACGCCCTGGACGTGACCAAGGAGCCGGAGAAGGTGCGCGACCGTTACGGCCGCGGCTCGCCCAAGCACCTCGGCGACGGCGCGCCGATGTGGAACGACCAGTTGTTGATGGCCCGCCGGCTGGTCGAGGCGGGGGCGCGCTGCGTGACGGTGGCCTACGGCTTCTGGGACACGCACGGCAACAACTTCAAGTATTTGAAGGAACACCTGCCGCTGTTCGACCAGGGCATCTCGGCGCTGGTGGAAGACCTGTACGCGCGCGGCCTGGACAAGACGACGACGTTACTGGTGTGGGGCGAGTTCGGGCGGACGCCGAAGATCAACAAGGATGCGGGCCGCGACCACTGGTCGCGCGTCAACGGGGCGTTGCTGGCAGGCGGCGGCCTGAAGGTCGGCCAGGTGATCGGCTCGACCGACGCGACGGCGGCGCAAGCGGCCAACGACCCGGTGCATTACCTCGACGTGCTGGCGACGGTTTATCACAACCTGGGCATGGACCCCAACGGCATGGTGTACGACGTGTCCGGCCGGCCGACGCCGATCCTACCGAGCACCGCACGGCCGATTGAGAAATTGGTGTAATTCGTCGGGCGTCGGGCGTCGGGCATTGGCTGAGAGCTAATAGCTGACAGCTAACAGCTATTTATTTATCCTCTCCCAATCCCCTAACGGCAACAATTCTTCAGGCTGCCGCATGCCGCTCGCAAACCTCCTTCTCCCGACCACCGGCGACGCGCCGCCGCGCGACGTGCGCACCTTCCTGCACGAAGCCGACCGCCGTATCGAACGCTTCCAGCGCGACCACCACATCCCCGGCTTTGTCCCAAGCGATTTCGCGCGCATCTACGACGCCCTGCGCTCCCTGGCGGCGGCCGACCTCGCGCCCGGCAACCTCTTTTGCGAATGGGGTAGCGGCTTCGGCGTCGTCGCGTGCCTGGCCAGTATGCTCGAATTTGACGCTTGCGGCATCGAGATCGAGGGCGAACTGGTAGACGAGGCCCGCCAACTCGCCGAGGATTTCGACCTGCCCGTCGAATTCATCCGCGGCAGCTTCATCCCGCCCGGCAGCAAGGGTTGTCTCGCCCCCGACAGCGAGTTCGGCTGGCTGACAACCCACCCCGGCAACGCCCACGAAGAGTTGGGTTACGGCCCCGACGATTTCGATGTGATTTTCACCTACCCGTGGCCGGACGAGGAGCGCGGCGTCAGTGCCCTGTTCGAGCGCCAC
>JBBRLG010000021.1:0-27977 GCA_038231495.1 Gemmatales bacterium
GGCGCGGGATGCGCTGGGACGGGGACCATGCGGAGAGCATCATGGCACTGGAGGCCTTGGAACAAAGCGGTGCGTGGCAGACCTATTGGGAGTTGCAACTCGCCATGGCCGCTTGACTCCCGAAAGATTTGCCACACCCTTTGCGCGTCAGTCCGGGAAAACGTTGGCCGCTGAGCGTTCGGCAGAAGCCTATCCCCAGGGCGACGCACAGGTCGATGGCGGTCTTTTGACGCTCGACTTGCCGGGCACGCTCGGCTGCGTCGGGGTGCGTGAAGTCCGGCGAGAAGCACAGCAGTGACGAGGTCTGCCCCGTCTCGGCCAGCACGCGGCGGACCGGTTCCAGGTGCGGCTCGTCGAAGCCGCGGAAGAAGCCGTCATAATGTTCGACGCCCTCCGCGCCGAGCGTCGCCGCCTGCCGCAGCCAGCCGAGATAATCCATTTTGCCGCTATAGAGGTCGTCAAAGTGGCATTTCGGAAAGACGCTGATCTTCGGTCGGGGCATCGCGTCGTACTCCAGACGTACCGTGGTATTCGCTTGGCCAGCTCGTCCTTGTTTCGCGCTGCGCACTTCCCTTCGGCGGTTCCGTTATGCCGCGGGTCCGGATTCCCATTCCTGACAGGTATTGTATACTTTGCGAGGGGCAAATTGACACAAGCCCGGAGCGCCAGCGAGGGATGGTCCCTCGCTGGCGCTCCGGGCTTGTGTCATTCCAAGCCGCGGGGAGTCTAGCAACGCTAATTCTCGCCGCCGATGTCCAGGCGCAGATCGCGGAGGAGGTCTTCGGCGTTGAGCGGCTTGTGGAACCAGCGGTCCACCCGCATGGCGCCCTTGTCGGTGAACTGCTCCGGCGAGCGGCCGCTGACGGCGAATATCCGCAGGTCGGCGATGGCGGGGTCGTTGCGAATTTCGCGGATCGCCGTCGGGCCGTCGCAGCGCGGCAAGGCCATGTCCATCAGCACCACGTCGGGCCGTTCGTGCGTGTGCAAGTAGTCCAGCGCGTCCTGGCCGTCGCCGGCAACTTCCACGTCCAGACCCGCCATCCGCAGGTACGCGGCCAGCAACTCACGCTCGTTCTGGTCGTCCTCGACCACCAGCGCCTTGCGCGCCTTGCGGGGTTTTGGCTGGGCCTCGGGCTTCGGCTCTTTGGCAGGTCCGTCGAGTTGGTCGCGGATCGCTGCCATCTCCTGGTCGATCTTGTCGATCGTGGCCTCCAGGTTGTCGTGCAGGCCGAGCTGGTGCTGTTTGCGGAGCAAGGCCAGGCCCAGCGATGCCGCGTTGAGACGGTTGCGCAGCGCGTGGACCAGTTCGCGCGACAACGGCCGCGCGGCGGGTACGGCGGCGTTGCGGTCGCGCAGCTCCTCGCGGAGGACGACCACCTCGTGCGGCGCCTCAATGCCGAGGCGGACGACGTTGCCGCGGATCGCGACGACTTCGACGGAAGCCTGGATGCCGGGGAACAGGATTTTTTCGTTAAGTTTGCGGGACAGAACGAGCATGTGCGGACCCCTTTTCGTGGTGCCAATGGGGCGTGGTCGGTACACAGGCGTTTGTAGTGACCGGCTTCCCCGTCGTAGGGAAAACACGCGCGGCAATCGAGGAAAATAGAATCCCCGACACGGTGCTCGGAAAAGGGGTTGCGTGGCAAGTTTGCGGAAGGGGTGTGCCAAGCGCTCGGCGTCCCTACCGCAAGCTGACGAAACCCGGCTGTCCTAACCAGCGCTTGTTGCCGCGCCGGCAAATTAACATAAAAGGTGGAATGCCTGCAAGAGCAGTTTTTCGGGATGAAAATTCTGCTCCAATCGACCCGTCTTGACAGTCCGCGCCGTTTGTGCGACTTTCCCCGCTCGCGAATTCCATCGGTCCGGGGAGGGTGCAGCCATGGACGGCCAACACCTCGACGCACGTTCCCAGCGACGCCTTTCGCTCCTTTTGCCGGCGTATAATGAAGAAGCCGGCATTCGCCAGGCCGTTTCCGAAGCCGATCATGCCCTAAGCGACCTCGTTGGCGATTACGAAATCCTCGTCGTCGATGACGGCAGTTCCGACCGCACCGCCGCGGTCGTTGCGGGATTGGTTGCCGAGTTTTCGCACGTCCGGTTGCTGCGGCACGAGCAAAATTGCGGGTACGGCGCGGCCCTGCGCACGGGCTTTGATGCGGCCCGGTTCGAGTTGGTAGCGTTCACCGACGCGGACTGTCAGTTTCATCTCGCCGACCTGGGGCGGTTACTGCCCCTGGCCGAAACGCACCCGGTCGCAGTCGGTTATCGCGAAGACCGCAAAGACCCGGCCCGCCGACGGTTCCTGTCGTGGGGTTACAACCTCCTTGCTCGGGGCCTGTTGGGGACGCGCGTACGCGATTGCGATTGCGCCTTGAAGGTCTTTCGGCGCGCGGTGTTGCCCCAGCTACGGCCCGAAACGGACGGCTTTTTCGTCAACACCGAGATGCTGACGAAGGCCAGGCAGCACGGCTACGACGTGGCCGAGGTCGGCGTCCGCCACCGACCGCGGCTACACGGGACGAGCAGCGTATCGCTCAAACAGATTCCGCGCGTCCTGGCGGCGCTGATGCCGTTCTGGTGGGCGCGCGTCCTATTCCCCGGAACGCCGGCCGGGCAGCGCGAGCCGGCGGCGTTCGGCCTGTCCACGCGGGCGGCACTCTTTCTGCTGGTGCTGGTCGCGGGGTTGTTGTTTTTCTCGCAGTTGCAAGCGCCGCTGCTTGAACCGCAGGAGCCGCGTTATGCCGAGATTGCCCGCGAGATGCAGGCCGACGGTCGCGTCCTCGTACCGCTGCTAAATCAAGAAGTGTATCTCGACAAGCCGCCGTTGCTCTACTGGCTCGTCATGGCCAGCTATTCGGTGTTCGGCGTACACGACTGGGCGGCGCGGCTGGTGCCGGGGCTGGCGGGCGTACTGACCGTCGTTTGCACCTACCTGTGGGGCCGACGCGCGGTCGGCGAGCGGGCCGGCCTGTGTGGGGCGTTGATGCTCTGCTTGTCGGCGCGGTTCGTCTACCTCGAACGCATGTTGACGATGGACGGCGTCCTCTGCCTGTGGGTCGTCGTCGGTTGGACCGCGGCGCACATCGCCCTGATGACGGGCACCCTTCGCCGGGTCTTATGGTTGGTGTCGGCCCTGGCGTGCGGGCTGGGCGTGCTGACCAAGGGGCCGGTCGCCCTGGTGCTGATCGGCGTGCCAGTGCTGGCCTACGCCTGGATCGACCCGCGTTGTGCGCGGATCACCTGGCGGGCGGGGTTGCTGTACTTGAGCGCGCTTCTGGCCGTTTGCGCCCCGTGGTACGTCCTTATTACGGTGCGCGAGCCGGCATTTGCCGTAGAATTCTTCTGGAAGCACAACGTCGTCCGCTTCGTACAGCCGTTCGACCACGCGGAACCGGTTTGGTATTACCTGCCCGGCCTGTTACTGGGGCTGATGCCGTGGACGCTTTTGTTACCAGGGTTGGTTCGCTTTCTGCTGAAACACTCGCGGCGGACGGCGGCGCGCCGACCGCCGGCGCTCGGCTTCTTTCTGTTGGCGTTCGGCTGGGCGCTGTTCTTCTTCTCGGCGGCGGGCTGCAAACGGGCGGTGTACATTCTGCCCGCGCTGCCGCCGTTGCTGCTGGCCCTGGGGTTTTACATCGACGTGCTGGTTCCCCAGGTGAAACGGCAATTATCCTTGGTGGCCCTGGTGCGTCAGGGGACGCGCCTAGCCGGCTACGCCACCGCGCTGGTCCTGGTCGCCGGGTTGGCCGTCGTGCTGGCGGCGACGTACAACGAACTGCTCGCCCCGACGACCGGATTGGCCTTCGCATTTGTGGCGGCGGTCCTGCTCGTCGTCGTTCTGGCGGTGCGGCAGGTGTCGTGGGCCGTGTGTGCCGCGACGACGTTTCTCGTGCTGTACGCCGGCGTCGAACACCTGCTGCCGGCGTACAACCAGCAGTTCGCCTTGCGGGCCGAACTCGCCGCCGAGGCCCGGCAAGCGCCGGCCGGGCCGCTGGCGATTGCCTGCTACCCCCAGGGCTACGACTCCGCCCGGTTTTATCTGCCCCAGGCTGACGTGCGCGTCTATGGCGCGGACCAGCGCCGGCAGTTGTTCGCCGACTTGAAACGACGGCCCGATACGCTCTTGCTCGTAAAGTCGGGCAAGGTAAAGGATGATTTGTTGAAGGAGTTGCCCGCTTCGGTGGAGTTCGTGACGCGCGGCAAGGCGGGGGCCGTCACCGTCGGCCGCCTGCGGCAGCGGACCGAACCGACGACCGGGACGTATGCCGAACGGTGATTGCCGCTTGCGGCTTTGCGCGTAATCCGCAAAGCCGCAAGCGGCGAGATTGTTGGGGTTTGTTGTCTTATACTGAGAGAGTGGCAAAAGGATCGCCGTGCCCTCCGACACACGGGACTTGCCATGGGAGGTCCGGATTTCGATGAGTAAAGATACGTCCGCCACTGCGACCGTGAACGCCAGCTTCCTGGAGCGGCTCGGCGACGGCCTCAGCGCCTTTTCCGACAACGTCAGCCGCTTTCTGACCCGGCTCATGGGGTCCAGCAACGAGCGCTACGTCCGCAAGCTCGGCTACATCCGCGCCAAGACGCCGGGCAGCACCCATACCGTCATTCCCGGTTCGCTGCTCGAGCAGATCAACGAACTCGAACCGCAGATGCAGCCGCTCTCCGACGAGGAATTGAAGGGCGCGACCGCCCGGCTGCGCGCGAAGCTGGCCCAGGGTGCCACGCTCGAAGACCTCCTGCCCGAGGCGTTTGCCGCCTGCCGGGAGGCCGCCAAGCGCACCAAGAACATGCGCCATTTCGACGTGCAGATGCTCGGCGGCGTCGTGCTGCACCGCGGCAACATCGCCGAAATGGTCACTGGCGAAGGCAAAACCCTCGTCGCCACGCTGCCCGCCTTCCTCAACGGCCTCGAAGCCAAGGGCGTCCACGTCGTCACCGTCAACGACTACCTCGCCCGCCGCGACTGCGAGTGGATGCTGCCCATCTACCGCGCCCTGGGCATGAACGCCGGCTTCATCCAGAGCGACATGGACCCCGTCGCCCGCCGCACCGCCTACGACTGCGACATCACCTACGGCACCAACAGCGAATTCGGCTTCGACTACCTGCGCGACAACATGAAGCCCGCCCGTTGGGGCGATCCGCAGTTCGACCCGCACTACCACCAGTGCCAAAAGGCTCTGCACTACGCCGTCATCGACGAGGTGGACAACATCCTCATCGACGAGGCACGCACGCCGCTCATCATCTCCGGCCAGGCGCACGGCGACATCAAGCGCTTCGCCAAGGCCAACGAAGTCGCCGTCGCGCTCAGCGAGTTGCAGAAGAAGGAGAGCGACCCGAACAAGTATTTCGAGATCAAGGAAAAAGAGCAGACCTGCCACCTGACCGACGAGGGCATCCACAAGGCCGAGGAGCTGGCCGGCGTCGAAAGCTTCTACACCGCCGGCAACATGGAGTGGCCGCACCTTATCGACAATTCGCTCAAGGCGCACCACCTCTATAAGAAAGACAAGCGCTACGCCGTCACGCCCAACGAAGAAAACGTGATGAGCATCATCATCATCGACGAATTCACGGGCCGCCTGATGCACGGCCGCCAGTGGTCCGACGGCCTACATCAAGCGGTCGAAGCCAAGCACGCGCGCGAGGGCGTCAAGATCAAGGAAGAGACGCAGACCCTGGCCACCGTCACGCTGCAAAACTTCTTCAAGCTGTACAAGAAGCTGGCCGGCATGACCGGCACCGCCATGACCGAGGCCGACGAGTTCTGGAAGATTTACCACCTCGAAGTCATTGCCATTCCGACGAACATGCCGCTGTCGCGCGTCAACCACCCCGACGTGATCTTCCGCACCGAAAAAGAGAAGTGGACGGCCTCCATCGACGAGATCGTCGAAGTCCACAAACAGGGCCGGCCGATCCTGATCGGCACGACGGACGTGGACAAGTCGCTGAAGCTGGCCGACATGCTCAAGCGCCGCGGCATCCGGCACGAGTTGCTGAACGCCCTGCCCGAACACGCCGCCCGCGAGTCGGAGATCGTCGCCCAGGCCGGCCGCGTCGGCGCCGTCACGATCGCGACGAACATGGCCGGTCGCGGCACCGACATCATCCTGGGCGGCAATGCCGAGACAATGGCCTGGGCGCAGCTCAAGAACAAGTACGCCTCGCGCCTCGACGTGCCGGAGGCCGAGTGGAAGCAAACGGTCGATGAGATCGAGCGTTTGGAGAAGATGAAGGAGGAGGGCCGCAAGGTCGCCGAGATGGGCGGCCTGCACATCATCGGCACCGAGCGCCACGACGCCCGCCGGATCGACAACCAGTTGCGCGGTCGCGCGGGCCGGCAAGGCGATCCGGGTTCGAGCCGGTTCTACCTGTCGCTCGAAGACGACCTGATGCGCATCTTCGCCGGCGAGTGGGTGTCGGGCCTGTTGCAGAAGCTCGGCATGGAAGAGGGCCAGGCCATCGAAAGCAGCATGGTGTCGCGGCGCATCGCGGCCGCGCAGAAGAAGGTCGAAGAACGCCACTTCGACAGCCGCAAGCACCTCCTCGAATACGACGAGGTGATGGACACGCAGCGCAAGAACATTTACGGCTTCCGCCAGCGCATCCTGGAGGACGCCAACTGTAAAACCCTCATCCTGGAAATGCTGCAAAAGCAGGTCACGGAAGCAGTAGACGAGTACACGCACCGCGACTACGGGGCCAGCAACTTCGCCAAGTTCGCGGTCAACCGGGTCACGGTGGATTTCGAGGCGTCGGACTTCCGCGGCGTCGAGTTCGAGCAGGCCGTCAACGACGTGCGCGAGCGGGCCAACCAGAACATCGACCCGATCCTCGCCGACTTCATCGAAGAAAACCTGGGTGCCGAGGACGCCAAGGATTGGAACTGGCAAGCGCTCGCCAACAAGATCAACGAGCAGTGGGATCTGAAGGTTAATGAGCGCCAGCTGAAGCAGCTCGGCAAGGAGTCGCTGCACGACTTCCTGCGCGAGCAGGCGGTCGCGGCGGTCGAGCAGATCGACCTGAGCGACGGCAGGCAGTACCTCGACCCGCTGTACGGCATCAAGTCGATCTGCGAGCTGGCACTGCGCAAATTCATGATCCGCATCAAGCCGGAAGACCTGGCCGGCAAGAGTGCCGCCGACATCAAGCAAATCCTGATGGACGCGGTGATGCTGGTTTACCGCGAGAAGGAGATTCAGTTCCCGGTGATGGCGGCGATGGCCCGTTACATGACGGACCGCACGCCGGGCGTGGCACCGGGCGGTCAGCGTTACAACCGCGAGGGTCTGTACCACTGGGCGATGACGCGCTTCCCCGGCACGGCGGCGAAGCTGACCGAGGAGGATTTCCGCACGCAGTCGCGCGGCAAGTTGATGGAAATGCTGCTGGCAGTCAGTCGCACGGCGTACCCGACGAAGGACCAGAGGGCCGTCGACGAGAAGCTGGAGGAGTCGCTGCACGGCACGACGCATTCGGAAGCGGAGGACGCCAAGGAGTTGGCCGAGTGGGCGAAGACCGAGATGGGTCTTGAGGTGTCGGAAGCGGCGGTGACTGGCGTGACGTACGACCGCGCCCGGCAGGTGTTGTGGAACGCCTTCGACTTCCGCTACCGGGCCGAGATGCGCGGTTTGGAGCGGAGCCTGCTGCTGTACCAGGTCGATTCGGCGTGGAAGAACCACCTGGCCGCGATGGACAGTTTGCGCTCCGGCATTGGCCTGTACGGCTACGCCCAGGAAGACCCGAAGATCAAGTACAAGCAAGAGGGCATGAAGGAATTCAAAGGCATGTGGGAGGGCATCGAGGACCGGGTAACGGACACGGTGTTCCGCATGGAGGAGACGGAGGCGTTCCAGGAATCGCTGTGGTCGATCAGCGCCACGGTCCACGAGTCGGCCCCTCGGACGATGGTGCCGCAGCAGGAGCAGCAGTTTTTGACGAACGCGGGGGGCAGCGACAAGAAGGCGGAGCCGATCCGCAACCGCGGCGAAAAGGTGGGCCGTAACGACCCGTGCCCGTGCGGCAGCGGTAAGAAGTATAAGAATTGCCACATGCGCCAAGCGGCGGTGTAGATGGTCTTTGCCGCTTGCGGCTTTGCGCAAAGCCGCAAGCGGCAAAGGCAGCTATTGGGAAAGGACTCCCATGCGTCATTTCCTCGACGCGCTCTATCTATTCCTTCTCCTCTTGCTCGCGCCGTGGCTCGTCTTCAAGGCCGTGACAGTCGGCAAATACCGCCGCGGCCTGCGCGCGAAACTGCTCGGCCTCTCTGCAAGCGATCTACCCGCCGCGAACAGCCCGCGCGTGTGGTTTCACGGCGTCAGCGTCGGCGAAATCCATCTGCTGCGCCAGGTAATCGACGCCTTTCGCAAACGCCATCCCGACTGGCAGTGCGTCGTCTCGACCACCACCGACACCGGCTTCGACGAGGCTCGCCAACGCTTCCCCGACCTGCACGTTATCTATTTCCCGTTCGACTTCTCCTGGGCCGTCGCCCGCACCCTACGTACTGTGTCGCCGGCGCTGGTCGTGCTGGCCGAGAGCGAGTTGTGGCCGAATTTCCTGATGGCCACGCGGCGCAACCGGGTGCCGACCGCGCTCATTAACGGGCGCATGAGTCCGCGCAGCTTCGGGCGTTATCAGCACGTCCGGCCGCTCGTTCGCTTCCTGTTGCGCAACCTCGACCTTATCGCCGTACAAACGCGCGACTACGCCGAGGCGTTGCAAAACCTGGGCGCGCCGCCGGACGCCGTCTACGTCACCGGCAACGTCAAGTACGACGGCGTGACCACGCGGCGCGACAACCCGCACACACAGACGTTGCGCACCCTGTTCAACGTTCACGCCGACGATCTGGTCTGGGTCTGTGGCAGCACACAAGCACCGGAGGAAGAAGTCGCGTTGCACATCTTCCACGCGATGCGGCCGACGCACCCACGGTTGCGTCTGTTCCTGGTGCCACGGCAGAAAGACCGCTTCGACGAGGTAGCCCATCTCCTCGAACGCAGCGGCTTGTCGTTTGTTCGTCGCAGTGCGCTGACCGCGCCGCGCATCGACCGTGAGCGCATCGTGCTGGTGGACACGATTGGCGAGTTGGGTGCGCTGTGGGGGTTGGCCGACCTCGCCTATGTCGGTGGCAGTCTCGACGGGAGGCGCGGCGGTCAGAACATGATCGAGCCGGCGGCGTACGGTGCCGCGGTGATCTTCGGCCCGCACGTCTGGAATTTCCGCGACACCGTGAACCGCTTGCTCGCGGAAGCGGCCGCGATTCAGATTGCGGACGCAGCCGGGTTGGAAACGACGCTGCAACGCCTGGCCCAAGATAGCCAAGAGCGCGAGCGCCTGGGCACGGCGGCCCAGCGGTTCGTGTTGCAGCAGCAAGGGGCGACGGCCCGCACCCTGGATTTGCTGGACGAATTGCTGCCCGGGCGGGGACGCAAGATCGCGGCTTGAGGGGGACTTGCATACCGCCAAGTCTTTAGCAAAATGACAACTTGCCGATTGCTACCCAAGAGTCGAGCGTCATGGCAAGTGTCAGCACCGCCGCCCCAACATCCCCGCCCGTCCGTTCCGAGTCGGTGGTCGCCAATCCGCCCAAGGAGTGGACGCCGCGCCTCTGGCAGGGCTGCGACTTCTTCGCCTGGGTACGCCTCCTCATCCGCAACCGCTGCGACGTGCGCTTGCCGGCGTCCATCTTTTACATCCCGTTCGTCATCAGTTGCGTCAGCGTTGTTCACACCGTTTTCCGGTATATCCAGAACACCTGGATCGGCGGTCGCGTCGAGCGCACGCCGGTCTTGCACGCGCCACTGTTCATCATCGGCCACTGGCGCACCGGCACCACGCTGTTGCACGAACTGCTCATCCTCGACCCACGGCACAACTATCCGAATACCTATCAGTGCCTCGCGCCGAACCACTTTCTACTGACGGAAAAGGTCTTCACACGGCTATTCCGTTTCCTACTGCCGTCGCGGCGGCCGATGGACAACATGGCCGCCGGCTGGGACCGGCCGCAGGAGGACGAGTTCGCCCTGTGCATGCTCGGCGCGCCGTCGCCCTACCTCACCACCGCCTTCCCCAACCACCCGCCGCAGGACCAGGAAGCGTTTGATCTGGTACGCCTGCCGCCGCGCGAATTCCGCACCTGGAAAACGCTGTTTATGCGCTTCGTCCGCCAGCTCACGTTCAAGGATCCGCGCCGTCTCGTCCTCAAATCGCCGACGCACTCGTGCCGCATTGAGACGCTGCTAGAGCTATTCCCCGACGCCCGTTTCGTACACATCGTCCGCGACCCGTACGTCGTTTTTCCGTCCACCGTCAACTTGTGGAAGACGCTGTACCTTACCCACGGCTTGCAGACGCCGACGTTCGCGGGGTTGGAGGAACAGGTCTTTAACACCTTTACACACTTATACGACAAACTAGAAGAAGGTCGGCGTTTGGTGCCGGCGGGGCGCTATCATGAAATGCGTTACGAGGATTTAATTCGGAACCCGCTCGGCGAGATGCGGAAGCTGTACGACGGCCTGGAACTGGGTGGATTTGAAAATGTGTTGCCGCCATTCACCGCGTATTTGAACGCGAACACCGATTACAAGACGAACCGGTACAAGCCGCTCGCGCCGGAGTTGGAGGCCGAGATCGGTCGGCGGTGGGGCAAGGTCATTCGGCAGTACGGCTACCAGCGCGGGTGATGCCGCTTGCGGCTTTGCGGATGACTCTGGGTCCGGGAATCGTTCAACAGTACCCAGATTCGTACCCAGACATCTAGGTATTACCCTGATTCCACCTATCTGTCTTGTACCGCAATGACTTAAGGCGAATCACTCCCCAACTTGTCGGCATGGTTCAAGTGCCGCCAGCACGAGGCAACCAGTGGAATTCGTTTCATTCACCCACCCACACACCCCCTTGAACGAATTCCTCAAGGTGGAACTTCTTGCTGGGCAAAGACTTAAAGCATTCGTTCCGGGTGGCGCCCCAGCGCCACGTCATTGCACAAAGGTTGCTTCCTTTGCCACCCGCGTTTGAACCAGGCCAACTTGTCCGCCAAGCTCCGGCTCGATGTTACACTCTCTCTTACATCCTTTTGAGTGTATTACATCCTTTTCTGCCACCGTGAGCCGGGGCCGCGGCCAAGGCACTCGACCGCTCCAGCCCGTTGCATTTTGTGCAGAACCCGGCGAATCGTATCTCGGCTAACGCCGGGGCAAGCGCGCTCCAGGTCCGCCAAAGTGAACGTCCCGACGGCTCCATCAATGGCCGCTTCCACCAGGGCGGTCTTGCTGCCTTTGGGGGCGCGAACCTGTCCGGCCCTTTCCTCAAATTGCACGTAGGCCCGCCGCAGCACGGCCAGAAAGTAATTCAACCACGGCAGCAGATCGTGTTTCCCTTCGTGCCAGGCCGTCGAACTGGCTTGGAGAACGGCGTAATAATCTTCCTTCGACTCTTCGATGAGGCGTTCGAGGCTGATGTAGCGACCGACTTCAAAGCCGTGATGGTGCAGGGCCAGGACCGTTAGCAGCCGCGAGACCCTGCCATTGCCGTCGCGGAAGGGATGGATGCACAGAAAGTCGAGGATCAGGCAAGCCGTTGCCACCAACGCCGGAACATGCTCTTGATCCAGGGCGTGGCGATACGAAAGACCCAATTCCTCCATCGCCTCTGGAACTTCTCGGAAGGGAAGGGTTCGGAAACGTACTCGGGGCGCTTCGTTAGTCCGGAACTCGATAATGTCGTTATCCCCGCGCTTAAATTGCCCGGCGTCGCCTGCCCCCTCCTGAATCGTTCGATGCAATTGCTGTAGGGTTTGTCCGGTGATAGGCAGGCTGTCTGCTTTGGTGTGGATGTTCTGTAAGGCGATGCGGTAGCCTTGGATTTCTTCCTCCGAACGGTCCCGCGGCCGCGTGTTGCCTAGCACCAAAGGCTGCAAGCGGTCGGGCCGAACGGTGATCCCTTCGATGCGGTTGGACGATTCAACACTTTGAACCATCGCCATTTCCCGCAGAGCCTGCAAAAGTTGGGGCGCTTGTTTGGTGTAAAGCTCCTGACGCCCCTTGGACTCGGCGATGTCGCTCATCAGCCAGACGGTACTCAGCGGAAGTTTGAATTCCCGCAGACGGCCGCCTCGAAAGGTCATCATGTCTCACCCCGGCAGGACTCGGTTCGGGAGCAGTAGCAGGGGACCGCGGTCGCGGCCGCGACGGCTGCCGCTTGCGGCTTTGCGTTCTTCCCCGCAAAGCCGCAAGCGGCAATACCTGTCACTTCAACTTCGCCGGGTCGAAGGTCAAATGCTTGATGTGCTTCCGGTTCCAGGTATAAGTCACCTGGAGTTGGACATCACTACTCTGGATGATCGCCGGGTACGAAAACTCGCCGAGTTGGTCCTCTAACGTCGCAACCATCTTCCACGTCTTGCCGTCGTCGGTCGAGCGTGCCAGGTTCAAGGGCGAACGGCCAACCTTCGTGTGGTTGTACACGAGATACCAGTCGCCGTTGCCGGCGCGCACGGCGTCGATACCGCTGTTGGGGTTGGGCAGTTCGGTCGGCTTCGCGTCGGACCACGTTTCGCCGCCGTCCTTCGACTCGGCCTGACAGATGAAGTCGATACCGCGCGAACGGCATAACGCCACGACCGTCTTGTTGTCGGCGGTTTCCAGCAGCGTCGGCTGGATCAGGCCGTGCGGCTTGCCGGGCACCGCGATCGGGCCGAACCGCTTCCACGTCTTGCCGTCGTCGGTCGAGCGCTCGACCCAACCGCACCAGGCGCGATGGCTCTCGACCGACGTGGGAGCCAGGATCGCATCGCCGCGCTGGATGGGTTTGTTCTTGATGGGACCGAGCAAACCGGCGGGCAGTTGTTGGGCTTCGCCCCAGGTCTTGCCGGCGTCGGTCGAGCGACGGACGTAACCACTCCACGTCGCCGGGCTGGGGCCGGCCTTGTAAAAGAGCAGGAGCGTCTTCGCCTTCGTGACAAACAGGACCGGGTTCCAGCAGGGGAAGCCGGTTTCCTGCGCGAGTATTTCGGGGGCCGACCACGCCTTGCCGTCGAAGGTGCTGCCCCAGATTTTCACGTCGTTGGCGCCCTCCGCCTTGCCGCCGAACCACGCGGCCAACAGCGTCCCGGCCTCCAACTCGACGAGCGTGGAGGCGTGACACGAGGGGAACGGGGCTTTCTCGAAAATGAACATGGTGTTGCCGTTCGTGAGGACTTGACGCCGCTTGCGGCTTAGCGCATCAAAGCGCTTAGCCGCAAGCGGCGGACACGTCATACTTTCTCGAAAATCGTCGCGATGCCCTGGCCCGCGCCAATGCACATCGTCGCCAGGCCGAACTTCGCCTGGTGGGCCTCCATCGCATAAATCAATGTCGTCGCGATCCGCGCCCCGCTGGCTCCGAGTGGGTGGCCAATGGCAATCGCGCCGCCGCGCACGTTTACCTTCTCCGGGTTCGCCTTCAACTGCTTGATGACGGCCAGCGTCTGCGCCGCGAACGCCTCGTTAATCTCGATCAGGTCAATGTCGTCGAGCTTGAGCTTTGCGCGTTCCAGCGCCTTGAGCGTCGCCGGCACCGGGCCGATGCCCATGACCGACGGGTCCACGCCCGCCACGGCCATCGCGCGGATGCGCACCTTCGGCGTCAGGCCCAGTTCCTTCGCCCGCTCTTCCGACATGACCAGGAGGGCCGCGGCGCCGACGTTTAGCGGACTGGAATTGCCGGCCGTCACGCTGCCGCCCTCCGGCATGAAGACCGGCTTCAGCGCGCCGAGGGCTTCTAAACTCGTGTCCCAGCGGATGCACTGGTCCACCGTGATGACCTTTCGGCGGCCCTCCTCGTCGCGGCCCCAGGTCGGGATGACCTCTTTGCCGAACGCGCCGGAGTCGGTCGCCGCGGCGGCGCGCTGGTGGCTGCGTAGCGCGAACTCGTCCTGTTCGCGCCGGCCGATCTTGTAGCGCATTGCCAGGTTCTCGGCGGTCAGGCCCATGTTCATGGTCGCGGGGTTGTGGCGGAAGAACAGCCGCGGGCTGGCGTCGAAGCCGGCCTCCATCGGGATGTGCTGCATGTGTTCGACGCCGCCGGCGATCTGCACGTCCTCGCAACCCGCGGCGATGCTCTGGGCGGCCTGGTTGATCGCCTGCAAGCTGGAACCGCAATTGCGGTTGACCGTGACGCCGCCGACCTCGATCGGCAAGCCGGCAATGAGGGCGGCCATGCGGGCAATGTCGTAGCCCTGTTCGCCCTGCTGCTTGACGCAGCCCCACTGGACGTCCTCGACGGCCGCCGCCGGCATGTTGACGCGCTTCAGCAAGGCTTGCATGAGGTCGGCGGACAGGTCGTCGGCGCGGACGTCGCGGTAAATACCTTTGTCCGCATGGGCACGGCCGACGGGGGTACGCACGGCATCAATGACGACGGCGTAGCGCATGATGGTATCCTCGAAAACAGGGAGTGCGGTGTGGGAAGGTCATCTTCCTTGTACGCACAGCATACCGCGTCTCTGGCCCGGCAGACAGGGAAAACCGGGCCGGCTGCCGACCACCCTTGCCAACTCGCACCTATGGCAGGGTTGGTGCTTGAATCGTCGGGCGGACTACCAAGGAGTCGTCTAACAACACCTTCCACGTTTGGCCCCGGTTCGGAGAGCTGGGCGGCTCGGCGGGCTACCGTTCAACGGTTCCCTGGCAGCCGACGGCGGCAATGATTGCCGTTGCACCCGACGGTCCTACCACGCTTTGGGCCCGAATCGACCCTAGCCACGCCAATGTACATTTGGCGAGGGTCCCCCTATTGCCGACACTATGCGCCGCAGGCACGTTTCCTTAAGCCCTTATCACCCAATAAGTTCCGTCTCTTCACGCACTAGATTTCGGACCTGGTTCAAAAGCGGCCCGCGCGCGGCAACCAGTGGAATTCGTTTCATTCACCCACCCACACACCCCCCCGAACGAATTCCTCAAGGTGGAACTTCTGACTGGGAAAAGACTTAAAGCATTCGTTCCGGGTGGCGCCCCAGCGCCACGTCATTGCACAAAGGCTGCTTCCTTTGCCACCCGCGTTTGAACCAGGCCAGATTTCGACCCTCGCCAATGTCGACCCTCGCCAACTAAAAGCCGACCCTTGCCCACGGAAAACCCACCGCTCTGTGGTCCCACGGTCGGCAGACGCGGCGTTGAACCCCCCTCTTTCACCAAGGGCTAATCGTCGGTTGTAGGCGGTGTCCAAGAACATCTTCGGGGCTGTCTGCCAGCGTCGTGGTAGGACGGCGAAGTCTTGGAAGTCATTCTTGGACGCCGCCCAAGGGCAGGAATGGGCGCTCAACGGCGTGCAACCGAAGTCCTCCTTTGCCAACCAAAACCGGCACCCTTGCCAAATCACGCGAAGGCCAGCGCTGTCGTGAAATTCGGGGTCTTGCCAACCAGAATCCTTTGCAGACGAAAAGCGGCAAAAACTCCGTAGTGCCGCAACGAGACCGGACCCGTTGGCTCCGCTTGCATCTCTGGGAGGCCCAGGATCGAAGCTACGGCGTCTTTGCTAAGCGGTTGGTGCCACAGCGGCCACGTCCAAAAGGTGTTATTAGCGCGGTTGCCCTTGAAGCCGCGGGTCGCCAAACGACCGCCTGCTGGAAATGACGGGAACGACGGCCACGCTTCGAGTGCCAATCGGTTGGCCCCAAGCATCCCACCGCGTTTTTTGCGTGTCGGGTCGCCGGACGGCATGTGCCATTGATACGCATGGCGGCGGTCCTCGCTCGGCTCCCAATGCAGCGATTGGTTGTCGAGCGCGTCGGCGTAGTCCCAAGGGCGCAATAGGGCGTGCAGGAGGTGTTCACTCTGACAGCGGCTAAGGATGGATCTCAGGTTGTCCGGAAAATAGTCCTTACGAACGGTCAACAACTGACTTGTCGCAAAATCACCGTTGTCATTTAGGGCAATCTCCGACAGGTGAGCGACCACCCAATCGAGCTTCGGACGTTCTGCAAGGGGCGAACCTTGGACAAACTTGCGTAAGCGGGTTGCCAAGTCGGCCTGATTCTCGAAGAGAGAAACGACGAACTTCGCGGGGTGTTCGTCAAGGGCTGTAGTGCAGCGGCCGGCCAAAAACTCGATCACCTCTTCCGACGATGGCGGTGGTCCCGGCAAATGCAGAACGGGCGTGTGCCGTTGCCATGACAAGGCCACCGTCCCAGCCAGCCAATCCGGGCGATCGTCCGATCGAGCTATTTGGTCGAAGACAACAAGCGTGCCCAAAGCCGCCAGGAACGCGAGCGGGTTCGCGCCGTCGAGTCCAACGAGCGGCAGTGGGTGCATGGTGTGCGATTCCGCGAACGGCATGAACGGCGACGGCTTTACCTCAGCAGGCTCCGTTTCTTTCTGCTTTTCCTCTTGTTCCGCCCGGCTTTGGGCGTGGTCCGCGAGGCGGAATATCGCTTCGCGATACGCCGCGCCCCACCAGCCGAATTTACGGACCACGCGCCAAAAGCGTTCTGGCAGCTCCGCGTTCCAGGCAGCGACGTTCTGACCGCAGGTGGGCAACTCGAAGGTTTGCCCGAAAAGTTCGGTCTTGAACGGTTCCTTCGCCAAGTTATTCTCCTCCACAGAGTCAGCCAACGGCCGGCCGCTGCCGTGGTGCGTGGCGAGCAGGTGCAGTAGCAGGTCGTCGTCAGTTTTCGTGGCGACTAGCGCGGTGGACAGGAGTTCGTGCCGGGCACCGGATGGGTAACGATGGACCTCTCGCGCCTCGTCGCGTTCCCGTTTAGTTCGCGGTGATCGGGCGGACTTGGCCAGGGGATCGCCCACGCCAGGGGCGGTTCGCGGCGAGGTCTGCTTGAGCATCGCCTGGAACCGCGGGTCGAGCTTGCCGAGGTCGTGCCATAGGCCGGCTTGCGTGTATAGGTTCACATCAAGGCGGCAACCGCCCGCGAACCGCTGGGCGTGGGCGGCTACACCGCGCGAGTGTTCGATGAGCGAAATTTCACGCCCGCGGTACGAGTCGGCTGGTTCGCTGTCGTCGAGGTAGGTCGGGTCGAACTGGCGGAGACGAGTTTTCCCGGTGACGACAAACCCACCGAGTGGGTGCGGATCGACCTCGCGGGTCTTGGCGCTTTTCAGAGAATCGACTGCGCGTTTCAACCAACCAGGCGAATCGTCCGTGAGTTTGTCTTTAATGGCTTGAATAGCTTCACTCACCAAAGCAGTTGCTTCGGCTCGGCTGGCGTCGTCAGGAATGTCTAGGTCGGGGAGACGCAGAAGTGCCTTGTCTCGCGAGTGTTGAAACGCTTCCTGCGCGTAGTCGCAAGGGGTCTCGTCGATGAAGTCGCCGAGCAACGACACATCCGGTGCCGAACAGGGAATCACATAGACTCTGTTCGGTTGGACTTTCTTTGGCTCCGAAATCTTCGTGCTCTTCTCCGGTCCTTGCCAACAGAGGGCAAATCGGTCAGCCGCATCATCTTCGTCATCCTCCGGCAAGGTCACTTCGCCTTCCACGTCGCTGGATTTGTCTTCAACGAGGATCCCCGCCAACCACTTCTTGAATACGCCGATGGGCACGGCAACCGCTTCGGACGTCGATGGCGGGCAAAGGGCAACGATGTCGATCCACATATCGGGATCGTCACCAAGATCGCTACGGAAGACCACCTGAACGTCGGGTTGACCGGATTGCTTGGGGCCGTGAAGGAACAGTGCTGGCTCAGGGTCCGGCGTCGGCTTAGGGTTCGTCTGAACCCAAGAATCCAGGTGAGCCGGAAATAGCACCGGCGCATTCGCGGTGGGGGCGTTCAGTGGACCCAGGTCGATACCGGCGGTTGCGGTATGTACGGCAGACACGCCGAAGTCGAATTCATCGTTGATCGCCTTCGATTTCAGCCATTTCCACGTGTTCGCCAGGCTCACGCCGTAAACCGGATCGTCGCTTGTGTCCTCCATTTGATCTCCGCGAATGACGATCACCGCTTTTGCAATCGGTCGCTTGGCCACGCGGTTGAGGCGACCAAAGCGTTGCCGCAAAGCATCGAGGCTGGCGCACTCGGTTACGAGTGCGTGGAAGTCGAAATCGGCGCCACATTCCAGACACTGTGTCCCGATGACGAATTTTGGTGGCGGTTGAGTTTCTTTCGAGTTTGAAAGCAGCGGTTTCAACTTCTTTTCATATAGTTTGTCGCGGTCGAGCGGTCGCATTCGGCCCGTGAGCAACACGGCATCGTCACCGAGTTTCGCCTTCAACTCGCGGGCCGTTTTCACGCGGTTTACGATGATGCCGACGCAGCCGAATTCATTCGACAATTCGCGGGCGTGTTTCTCAAGCACTCTGACCAGTTCAGCGGTGCCGTTCTTTCCCTTGGCTTTTTCGGCGACCACAAGGGTTGCCGGCTTGCTCGCGGTGATTCGCTTGCCAAGGACAGGGTGTTCGTGGTCCTCCACGTCATCACGGATGATTTGTTCTTCGACAACTTCACCGCCTGGCGTCGCGGTCATCGAGACGAACCAGAACGGAGGTTTATCTACCGGCGTCCAGTCGCGGTAGTTCTTCACCGCCTGCATTGTCTGGTCGAACGGCTTCGCGCAGTGGGCTTCGTCGAGCAGGATAAGCGCATCGTTACCGACCAGGCCGGCGTGAATTGGCTTCATCGAATCGGACACGCCGTAGCCGCGGAACAAAAGTCGGGAGCCGACTTGATCGACCGTTGAGGCAATCACGGTTGGTTGGAGCGGCGAGCGTGTCCACGCCGTCTCGCGATACATGCCGCCTCGCAGGGCGTAAACGTCGAGCGGGCGTTCATCCTGGGCAATCTCACGGAGGGAATCGGCTACATGCCTCAAGATTCCTGACTCCGCTAGTCGCAACAATTCCGCCAAGTTGTCGGCGTGCAACTTCGCCTGATCCACGACGATGCGCCGATCAACGACAAAGAAAATGCGCCGGGGCGCATCCTTTGACCGGCACGCCAAGGCGAATAGGGCAATGTCGATGCACCCCGTCTTGCCGGCAGCAGTTGGCAAGGCAATGACGTGCGGCCAATCACCCTTGCACACGCGCGCCGCCAACCGCTTTTGCCACGGGAACGGGTCGTAGCCGTAAACGGCTTGGAAGAATTCCGCGAACTGCTCTGGCTTTGGCAAGCTCATGATTTGTCCTCCTGGATGAGTGGCCGGCAGATACCATAGCCGGAGTAACGGCCGGCACCGATCAGCACAGGGCCGCGAACCGGCATGGGGAATTCGATTGCCGCGTGAGTAAGCGGCCGAGGCGGACGGGACTGACGCGGCTTGACGTGGAACGCCCGAGAGTGCGGTACGCCTTTCAACAATGGGGCGAAACTCACCCGCACCGCAACCGGGTTCGGATACCCGGCATCGACGCAGGCCCGCGCTACTACGTCCTCCGGTGCTAGCCCACGTCGCGGAAACTGGGGCAAGATGATTGGGGTGACGGTCTTCCAAATGCGGTGCGGGCGTGTCCAGGTAAATGACCTTAATGTACGTTGGCGGCGACCCTCCTGGCGGTCGTCGAGGTCGAGGTGAAGCTGACCGATTTCGCGGTTTTCCAGGTGCGGGTTGCGAATCGTGAGTGACAAAAACGGGACACCGCGTTCGATCTCGTGGGGGTTGTTGCCGTCGTGGGCACCAAGCAACGCAAACAGCCGTTCCGTATGTTCAAAATCCCGCGGTATCGCAATCGCCACGCCGAGCAAGTGTCCGTCGGCGTGAGGATGATCCACGAACCCAAGTGGCAGATAAGCCGGTCGAAATTGTTTGCTCGGCAAGCCATCGGCAGCGTGGCCACTGATCCATTCCGGTGCATCGCGGCCGTAGCGGCGCATGAGTTCTTCGCGAATGGCGTCGGCAATGATGCCACACGATTCCAGCGCGTAGCGCCGATTTCCAGGAAGTTCGCGCAACACGAAGATGCCGGGGTCGAACGGACCTTCTACCACTTCGGCGTCCGCGTTTTTTTCCGGTTGCGCGTACCCTTGCCACAGCGACGGTTGCGGGCGAATGCCGGCGTCGAAGCGGTTCTTCAAGTACGCCAACCGGCCACCGCCGAACATTCGCAGGCGGTGTGTGGCCCCGTTGTCGTCCGGAATGAGCGTCGGTTCCTGGTGTTGTTCTTCGACCCACACGCGCACCGGCGATGCCGAGTGACCGAGGTACGTCACCAGTTCGCACACCTTTTCAAGTGCCGGCCGAAGGTTCGCTGGCATATCGATATTCCAGACGAGGTAAAACGTCGGCGCATCCGGGACGACGGCGGGGAATTGGCGCGGCTGCCGGTTGCGTCCGAGCGGCAGACTACCCATTGGACCGAATGGCCCTTTCTTCCCTATGGGGCTGCTATCGTCGTTGACCGGCACATAGCTGGTGAACGGCGTGCGTTTCGAGACTTCTAAAGGGACGGCAAGCGCTGGCGCGTCGAGTTTCTCCAACCATTCCAACGCTTCGCGCTGGGCAGCGTCTTCGCCGGTTTCACCCCACGCGGCGACAAGGGCCATGAACACGCGATCGGGATGCGGCGGCCATTCCGGCTCGCGCTGTTGGCCTAATGCTTCGCGACTGTCATACCGTCCGATGATCGCGCGCCGCATTAACAGTTCGATTCCGAGAGCAAACATTAGTCGGCCTCCCCGGCGTCCGCCGCTGCGATTTCCATGCTCTTCCTCACGAGCGTGACGAGATCGGCCGAGGGTTTGAGCAAGACTTCTTCGAGATGAATCGGCAGCTTAGCCTTTTGCACCGCCGCAAGTGCGTCCGTGTAGAGCTTGAGGGCTGTGGCTTTGTCCAACGTGAACGACAAATCGGCGTCGCCAGGCTTGCCGAGCAGGTTCCAGGTAACGGCATCTTTCGCTCGCAAAATGCACCGCGACCGCAAGTCGTACCCCGCCTCGACCGCAAGCGTGGCACCCAGAAGGCCAAGCGCGGCAAGGTAGGTGCGGGCGGCGTTATCGCCTTCAGGTGATGACTTGTCACCCGATTTGGCCGGAAACCGCAGCCGGCGCAACGCGGGTAGCGACACCACCGTCGTTTGCTCGGCGTAGTCGATGGTGAAGCTACCATCGGAAATCGACGGCGGAATATTCCCGTGATTCACCTCTGCAGGAGTCCCATCACCGATTTTCTTTGGTTTCCCCTTCTCTTGCACGGCGAGTGCTTCGACAAGCGTGAAGCGATCCTCCTTGTTTTTCGCCTCGAAGATAGGTCCTGCCATTTTCTTGATGCCAAGAGGGTCTATCCGGCTGCTCGTCTTTACGCCAGCGACGGCGTTCACGCCGATGATTTCGGACACGATGGCGCGCGCGAACTTTACTCCGAGCCCGCCGCGAGGGCCGGTGCTGTCCCACATGCCAAATACCAGACAGTGCGGCGCGTACTTGAGCAGTGGTGTGGCGTACCCACTGCTGAGGTCGTCGAGTTCTTTGCCGATTTCCGACTTGCGGAACTTGATCGCTTTGTTACCATCGCCGAAAGTGCTGTCCCGTAGGATCGCATCGACGATGCGATGCGGAGCTTGCAAACTTGTCACCTTCGGCACGCCGGGATTTTCCACCGCCGAGAAGTCGGTCGATACGACCGGCAGTTTAATCTCGCTGCCCATCCACGCATCTTGAAGGGCGAGTTCCATTCGGTTTGCCTGACTCGCCACACTGTCGAGTAGGACACAAGGCAGCTTTTGCCCGCCGATGATGCGTTCTTCGGTAGCGTATTTCCCGCCTTCGTAGGTCGGCGGGAACACCTTCGGGCTGACAGCCTCCAGTTTCTGTGTCAGGCGGAACGCAGCCGCCGAACTAGCAACGGCCTTCCGCAGTTCATCCAACGATAGATTCGGATTGCTTTGCATTGGCATCTCCAGTTTTGGGTTCAAGGTTACACACCACGATCAAGTTGTTTGGCCATTTGGGTCAGTTCGTCATGGCACATCCCTCACCGCCCCAGGCATAGTTGCCTGTGAGTTCGGCGACGAGCAGTCCATCTTCCGGCCGCAGAATTGGCAGCAATTTTTTGCGAACGTACTGCGCGGAACCGGGATGCCGTAGTATCATGACATTAGGCAGACAGTTTACGCTGCTGCCAAGCTTGGCGACCGTTCCGCGAATCTCGGAGGACGAGTGGCAGTCGTTTGTAGTCCAGCTGATGAGGAAGTCCTTCATGGTGTAGTTCCTACGGCCGAAGGTTCTCTTATGAGCTTTCCGCAACATACAACATGATAGCGGGGCATCCTTCGCCGTCAAGCAAAAACTGGAAAAAATCCGCGCCGTCGTTTGTAACCAAGACCGTAACATCTTGGCCTAATTGAAGTTATGTCGCGGATAGCTTGTCCAAAAACTTGGACAAACCTTCTCCACGGCTTTATCGCCGTGGCCGAATCGTCGAAGGCATTCTCAAACACTGCAAAATCGAACTCCTGGAAGTGTTCGGTGGCTTGCGAGACGGGCCGGTCAGCGTCCTTTCGCAAGAGCCGGCCAAGCCGCCGCCGTGCTACTTGTCTTTCGGTTCCGTCTTGATTTCGTCGGCCGTGCCACGGACAATACGCGCATGAAAATTCGCGGTCGCGTTCATAACGGCGTTGTAGTGTTGGAGGACGGGGCCACGTTGCCGGAGGGCGCGATGGTGACTGTCTCGTGTGACGTTGTTTTGGTCCCGAAAAAGGCGGCGAAGGGAAAGCGAATCCAGTTTCCACTTGTCCATTCCGAACATCCCGGTAGTTTGGATTTGACGAGCGAGCGCATCGCGGAGATTCTCGAAGAAGAAGACCTTTCCAACTATCGGAAGTTTCTAAAACAACCGGAAAGCTAGCCGTTTGGACACCGGCCCGCGTACACCTGTGATTGCCTTGACTGGCGGAGAAACTCTCCACGGCGTTGTCGGCGCCCCATCGAAGCAAGCCGGACGGGAGAGATGCAGTGAGCATTCTCTCCGTTCTCCACGGCTTCATCGCCGTGGCCGCATTTAAGTCGTCGTGGAGCCGTTGCTGTTGGCACAGCGGGCCAGCACGGTTTTTCGGCATCCGGTCTGAATGCCGTTGAGGAGGTGGACTGACCAGCGGCTTTCGTGGCCGTCGATGGACATGGCGATCTCGGCATCGCACGGAGGATGATCGACCGGCGTTCTCAGGATCAGGAACTCCGGGCCGAGTTGGGCCACCGGCAGGACGCATCCGTTCACGTGCAAGTGAATCCGAACGTCCGCGGAGTGGGCATAGGGATGGGTTTGCGGTGCGTTCATGAGCCTTCGACCTGAACTTCTTCGCCGGGCGCAACAATATTGCGAGGGGAACGGGCTGACCATCGGCTGCCCCCTCGGAGCGGGAGTTCATGGTAGCGTATTTGCCATCGAAAGCCAAACCGAAATTGGCATAGCGGCAGCCATCAAGGTCCACGAACGGGAGCGCGATTACGGCCGCGAACGCGACGTGTATTTGCGGCTGATGGACTGCGAGGTTGCGGACATTCGCGGTTGCGCCGTTCCCCAATTGCTGCGGCACGACGACGAACTCTGGGTCATCGAAATGACCGTCGTGACCCGGCCATTCGTTCTCGATTTCGCCGGTGCCTTTCTCGACCAACCGCCGGACTTTTCCGAAGACGTGCTGGCGGATTGGCGGGCGGAGAAACAAGAGCAATTCGGCGCCCGCTGGGCCGAACTCCAGGCCATTCTCCGGGTTCTCGAAGGTTTCGGCGTGTTCATGGTGGACGTCAATCCCGGCAACATCTCCTTCGGCGACTGAAGGTGCTTCGAGTTTCGGAATGCGGTTTCTGGCCACGTTGCCGTTCTCCTTCTTCATACCACCCCAATACACCGCGGAGGGAATAACACCTTGTCCCGCTCCCCAAATTCAACGCATCCTACCGCCGTGTCCGCCGGCTCACAAACTCAGTTGCGGACCTTTTGCACAAAAATGACCGCAGCATGCTTCCGGCTTGCCAACCCTTGCCACGCCCCGCAGCCGACAAAGGACGCCTTCACCCCTACCGGCATCGAGTGGTATCATTGGGGCAGGCTGTGCCAGGTTCACTCCGGAAATCGGAACCGTCGGGGCGCAGCCTCCAGGAGCCGGCATATGTCAAAAAAAACCATTCACGCCGTTTATGAAAACGGGTTGTTTCGTCCCATCGGGCCGGTGGACTTGCCCGACCCCTGCGAAGTCGAATTCGAGCCGCGCGCCGTCAACCAGCCGTCGGAACCAATCGGCGACGAGGTTCCTGCCCAAGCCGACCCACGAACGGCCTGGGACGAATTCTTCGCCAACCCTCTCGTCGTCGGTTCCGCCGCGGCCATACCGGACGAAGATGATCTGGAGTTGACCGGGGATGATCTCCTCTTCTAACCCGCCCCTCGAACGCGGCCTGGACACGACGCTGCTCGTGTACGGTGCGCTGCAAGGCCATCCGGGGGCTAGCGTTTGTCAGCAATTCCTGCGTGCCCATTCGGGTTGGTTCACTTCCCCGTTAATCCTTTTTGAAGCCAAGGTGGTCCTGACCAAGATTTATGGCATCGACTCAAGTGTGGCGACCCAGAAACTCATCCCCTTGTCTTCGGTCCCAATCGCGGTGCTCGAGTTCAACGCGACCGACGCGGCGTCGGCCATGCAACTGGCGGACGCTCATGCCTTGGACCTCACCGACGCGGTGTTGTTGAACCTGACTTTGCGACAGGGGGCTCGCTTCCTGGCCACGGAGGATCAGAAGTTTGCCAGGGTATGCGTGCAATTTGGCATCACCCCGCAATCGCCTTGTAGTGCCGTCCTACGTCAACAAATCGCCGTTTGGGAAGCGGCAAACCTGCTCCCCAAGGGTTTGCCGCGTATCCTGCGCCGCGTACACCAGTGGTTGAACCAAACCTATCCGCAAGCCGCCCAGGACTTCTGGTCGCAAACCGGCGGCAGTCATTTGCCGTGAGGTCCAATCACACCACCACGACAACGTCGCGCGCCTCGGCCGGTTCCGTCGGGCGGCCCAGGGTGTCGATGTTTTGCACGCACTTGCCGCACAGCGGGATGAAGAACACCTGGTCGCGCTCCAAATTCAACAGGTCGTACAGCCGTGTTCGCAACCTTACAAAGTCCGTCGCACTCAAGCGACATAAAAAAACCGAGTATTGCTTGCGGACCCCGAAGTCCTCGCACGCCGTCGCCACCTTGCGCAGACGCTTCGGGTCCGCAATGTCGTACGCCACGATGTAGCTGTCCATGCAGTGGTCCTTCGGGCGCTGACGCTCCCGGCTCGCCTGCCGTTAGCGCACCGTGAAACCCGTGTACGACGGGATGTCGCCGCGGACGTACGCCGCCAGCATCCGCGAGACCGGCCGGGGAACTGGTGCGATTCGACCCTTGCCATGCCAAATGCTATGCGGCAAGAGTGCCGTCAAGCAGAGACCGAATGCGGCATGGTTCAAGGGCCGCAAGCACGAGGCAACAAGTGGAATTCGTTTCATTCACCACCCCCCTACACCCCCCCGAACGAATATCCCAAAGTGGAACTCCTTCCCGTGAAACGACTTAAAGCATTCATTCCGGGTGCCGCCCCAGCGTCACGTGCTTGAACAAAGGTAGTTGCCTATGCCATCTGCGTTTGAACCATGCCCGATTTCGACCCTTGCCAAAGTCCACCCTTGCCACCCACCCTCGCCGTCCCTTGCCAAACCATTTGGCAAGGGTATATGAGCGCCGCTGCCCGCCCCTGACGGTCGCTGCGTGCCAAAATTCCACCCTTGCCAAGTTCTTGCGCTTTGGCAAGGGTGCGTAGGGCGTCGGCTGCCACGCGGTCAAAGAGGATGCAATTGGGAGGCTGGTCAGTTAAACGTCGTGCCAGCATTGCACAAAAAGTCGTGTCGCCGATCCCAGTCCGCCAACGCCGCCGCAGTCCGCCACCCGTGGCGGACTCAGAATCAACGCCAATGGGCACCCAATTACAGCCCGTCGCTGCCGCTGACACGGAGTCCGCCACACTGCCACGCCCCACGAGCAGGGTGGCGGGTTGGTCGCCAACAAGGGCTTCTGTGCAAAGCCCGTCGTGCCACGAAATCGCACCATTGGCAGAAGCCATTGGCGCGGAGCTTACCTGCCAGGGACTCAGGGACTAAAAAGGGAACGGATCTGAATGGCATTAACTTAAGACTTTTTCGTCCCGGCGAGCCCGAAGCGCGAAGCAAGGGCGAGCAGAAAAGTGCTGGGAATCGCGCTGCTCGCCCTTGCTTCGCGCTTCGGGCTCGCCGCGTTTTCTCCTAAAGTTCCGGATCGAACTTCGCCAGGGTATCCGGCTGAACGAACACGGCGCGGAAGACGGAAAGGCCGGTGTCGTCGTTTTGACTTGGCCGGAAGGCTTCGCGGCGAATGGGAGGCGCGACACTAGCATCGAAGAAGTTGCGATGGATACGTCGATACACGAACTCGCCATCCTGAACCGGATCATGCTCGTCCATCGGCTGACTCAGACGGGATTAAGGACGGGGGAGGTTCACTCCGTCGGCAACGTCCAATGCTGGGGAGGTTGTCCCGGCTCGATCATCATGGCCTCAGCATACAGGGGCCGAATGATTTCCACTTCGGTGTAAGTTCCGTTCGGGTCATGCCATTCAAAGGTGACCGTTCCGTCCACGCCAGGAACGACGCAGTGCGGCGGGTCCACGCCCTGGTCAAGCAACGTGTACGCCAGACCGATTGCCGAGGCCAGCAGCTCATAGGACGGCACTTGCGCTCCCTGTCCGTCCCAGTTGTCTTCCAAGTGCTGAAACTCCATCATTTTCTCGACGGCAGGCTGCCACGGGCCGGCATCACGGACCGTCTTCTGGCCGCCGTTGACGCCGTCCAGCGACGACGAGGCCGCAGACGCGCCCTTCCTCCGGCCGGCTTCCGTGAGCCACGCTTTTTCTGAGATCGGGCGGTCGAGCAACGTGGGCATGGGTCGTTCCTCTACATGAGGCGATGGAGATCTGTTACGGCTGCTTCGCATGATTATGGCTGGCTTGGCCCTCCCTATCCCGATAATATCGTGCCTTGCTGCGAAAGGGAATGCCGCTGTGTTCCGCGCGTTCACTCGGTGGGCAGCGTCCAGTGCTTGGCCGGTTGACCAGGTTCGATCACCATCACCTCCGCATGGAACGACCGGTCGATCTCGATGTCGCCAAATGTTCCGTCGGGCAATTGGCACTCGAAGTCGACGAACCCTTCCACTCCGGGAACAACACAACTCGGCGGAGCCACGCCCAGCTCATGGAGCGTGTAAGCCAAACCGATGGCTGACGCGAGTAACTCCCGTGAGGGCGCCACGGCTCCCAGACCGTCCCAATTGGCGCCCAGGTGCTGGAACTCCAGCAACTTCGCGATGGCTGGTTCCCACGGGCCGGCATCGGGAACTTCTCGCTGGTTCCCGTTGGCGCCCGGGAGCCGCGCAGGTGTCGCGGACCTACCGTTGCTTCGGGTCGCTTCCCTGAGCCAGGTTTGTTCCGGAATGGGGCAGTCGAGCAACGTGGCCATGAGTATCTCCTTATCATCCGACAAAGGGGCGCTTTCGCCACGACGCGGATCATGGTAATTTTACCCTGGTTGACGGCCGGAGCATAGCCAACAAAACGACATCTCCCCTCGTTTCCACGTTGAACCTGGGAACGAAGGCAGCGCGCCGGGGACGAGAAAGGGGACGCATCTCAATTCATACGAGTAAACTTACTCGTATGAATTGAGATGCGTCCCCTTTTTCGTCTAGGACGATTGCGGTACTCGGCTATGGGGTGCGGGTTACTACCCCGCGACAACCGCAACCACCGGTCAAAAAGTAGAACGCAGTTTCCGCAACAAGGCTTCCTCTGCGCTACCATTCCAGCCCGAACGAAAAAGGTAACCGTTCACTGCCCTGCGAGTAGTGCCGGGGCTTGAAGGCCGCCACGATGAGCCACCAACGAATGATACAGGAACTCCAACGCCGGCCGTTTTTGCAAGCGCAGGGTTTGCGTCACCGTCAGGATGCGCTCGACGAA
>JBBRLG010000022.1:0-27733 GCA_038231495.1 Gemmatales bacterium
ACTACCCGGCCGCCCTGGCCGTAGCCGACGACATTCTGCGGGACGGGGACGGGAGGCGGCTGGTCACCGCCCACTCGTTCCTCGGCTTGGCCCGACTCGGGCTGGCCGACCGGGCGGAGGCCGAGGGGCGAAAGGCCGACGCCGACCGGCTACTCGCCCAGGCGGCAGAGGCACTCGGGGAGTCGGTCCGGCTGAAGTCGGACTACGCCCCGGGATACCTCTACCGGGCGAAGGCGCTGCTCCGGCTCGGCCGGCTGCCGGAAGCCGAGGCGGCCGCCCGGGCCGGGGTCGGCTGCCGGCCGGAGGAGTGGGAAGGGTACCTGGTGCTCGCAGACGTGCTGGCCGCCAGCGGCCGTAAGGCCGATGCGGTAATCGCGGCCGAACAGGCCGTGAAGCTGGCCCACCCGGACGAACCGCGTCCGAAACAGGCACTGGAGGCGATTAAGGTGACAAGGTGACAAGGTGACAAGGTGACAGGGGTTAGCGCGATTCCCCACCGATTACCCACGTTTCCGGGTGAGTAATCATCCCAACCAGGGTGCGGAGCACGTCGTCGCACGCACGATACAAGGGTTCTGCTCGGTCGCGGTCCAAGTAGTGGCATTTGACCGCGAACTCTATCCAAACCTGGGTTTCTGCAGCTTCACTTTCCGAATCGGACAACTTGCTGATGAAAGCGGCCTGATAGCGCCGCTTCCGCCAGGCCTCGGCCAGGTTCGCACAGACCGAGCGCGAACAGCGACGAATCTGATCCGTGAGAGAATACGTCTCCTCTTTCGGAAAGGACTTCGACAGCTCAAAGAGATCCATCGCGGTCGCAAAGGCCTTCTGATAGACCTGGAGATCAAGATGCGATTGAATCTTCTGGCTCATGTTGTCACCTTGTCACCCTGTCACCTTGTCACCCTGTCAATTCCGCGGCGGGGCGAGCTTGGCCAGCGCGTCGGCCGCCCGGCGGTCGCCGGGCTGAGCCAGTTCCGCGGCCCGGCGAAGCGAGGCCGCGGCGGCGTCCGGCTGGCCGCCGTCCGCCAGCGCCTGGCCGAGCAGTAGGTGCCCCTCTCCGGCCTCCGGGCGGAGCTGCACGAACCGGCGGAGCAGCAGAAGCCCCTCCTCCGGCTGACCGAGGAACCGGTGCAAGGCGGCCCCCTTGAGCAGCAGCCCCTTGCCGAAGTCCGGGTTGATGGCCAAGGCGTTATCCAGCCAGGTGACGGCCTCGCGGAACTCGGCCCGGGCTGCGTCCGCCCGCCCGGCCGCCCACAGCTGCTCGCCGGTGGCAAAGTGGAGCAGCCCGATCTGGTAGTTGGCCGCGAGGTTCTTCGGATCGACCCGTACCGCCTGGGCCAGGGCCTCCAGTGCCCCCTTCCGGTCGCCCTGCGCCTGCCGGGCCTCGGCCAGCCCGACGAACGCCCGCGGGTCGGACGCGGACGGGCCGGCGGTGAGCGGCCGGAGCAGCCGCTCGGCCTCGACCGGCTGCCCGGCCCGGAGCAGCCGGGCGGCCTCGTCCAACCGCCCGCCCCGGCTGAAATCCCGCGAGCGGACCGGGTCGGCAAGCGGGTCCGGCCAGCTGCCATCCGGAGCGTCCGCCGCCCGCCCGGCCAGGTAGTCGGCGTAGGACGTGCGGCCCTGCCGGTGACAGATCTCCGACCGCAGCAACAGCGCCTGCCGGGCGGCGGGCGGGTGGTCGGCCAGGTCGCCGAGGAACTCGGCAGCGGCCCGATCGTCCCCGGCGGCCGCCGCTGCCCGAGCCGCCGCGAGCCGGAGCCGAGGGGGGGACGCGGCCGGGTCCGGCCCGAGGGCTGCCAAGGCGTCGGCCGGCCGGCCGGCCGCGAGCAGGGTTTCGGCCAGCCGCGCCCGCACCGTCTCCCGAGCCTCGGCCGGGACGGTCCCGCGGGCCGCCCGTTCCAGCCATCCGACGGCGGCCGTCGGGTCGGCGTCGGCCAGGTGGGTACCGATCAGGTACGGCCAGCGCCCGTCGGCCGGATCGAGGTCGGCGGCGACTTGGAAGCACCAGTCGGCCTCCGGGTGCTGGCGGTAGGCCCGGAGGACGATCCCGTACTCCCCCCAGGCGGCCGCCGACCGAGGTTCCAATTCGACACGCCGGGCGGCCCCAGCCACATCCATCTGCACTTCACGCTCTGCGAACGCCGACGGCCCGGGTCGCGGAATTTCGGGCACCGGCGCCTCGCGGGTCACCTTACGGGTCGCCCACGCGACGCATGCGAGCGCCACGCATGCTGCGGCAACGACGAACCACGCCCTCCAGCCCCTCAATCGAATTCGCATCGCTACCCTCCGTCGACGTGGCTCATCTTACAACAAAATAGGTGTCAGGATCGAATGGCACTTCCTGGAGCCGTAACCCGAAGGTCTGAAACGGTATAGACACGGAGACCTTCTTCGTCTGAGAATACGGGTGCTCCGTCCTACCCCAGACAAGGAGGTCTCCGATGCCCCATTTTAACGGCTCGCGCCGCCACTGCCAGCTCGAAAGTCAAAAAAGGTGTCAGGATCGAATGGCAGTTCCTGAAGCCGGAACCACTACCATAACAAGGAGTTATGCCATCGGTGCCGAAGCGCCGAACTGTCGGTGCCGAGTTTCGTCGCTTTGATTTCTTGGGCCATCGCAGTAGTCGATCAGCCGGCGATGCGTTAGTCCGATTCGCGGAATGTTATGTAAGTAGTTGATTGGACTCGACCAACAAGCAACCGAAAACGGACTTTCGCGGGGGTGAGGGGATAAGGAAGATCAAAGGGGACGGGAAGATCAAAGGGGACGGGCACGATTTCTATTGAAGAATTCACCAAAACAAACGTGCCCGTCCCCTTTGATTTACCCTGTGAGCAGCTGTAAAGTTGGTGGAATATTTGTACAGTACCGCGGGATACAATTCACCCTGTTTTCATGGCACTTGCAGCGGCCCGTCTGATTTTGCAGCACACACGCAGGCATGACCGCCCGGCGAACGACCACTGACAACGCCATGTCAATGGCATAATTCCAAGGGAAAACAGACAATGCTGTACATTTGCTCCACCAACTCATGAGACGCTCACACCCTTTTCTTCCCTTGACCCCTTTTCTTCCCTCGATAAATGAACCTGACCCCTTGGTTTTCCCCTGACCCCTTTGTTTTCCCCGGTTCAGCCGGACGCCATAGGCAGACCGATCGCGGAAGCGCCGTGCTCAAGACACAGTACGATTGGCAGAATCAATTGGTGCGCAGCTTACCTGCCGAGGTAATATGCGGCTTAATCCGGAGAATGTGGACAAGATGACACCGTGCAATTGCTTCCGGCGGCAACCGCGCTTGAATATCGGAGGAAAATCGTTAAAATTGGCCCTCAATGAATGCCGATAAACTGGGCAAGATGCGCGCCAGCCTCGTTTGCCGAGAGCGCCCGCCCCACGGTGAATGCTTAACCGGTGCGCAATGCCTGAACAGGCGATCCCAATTCTGAGCTTCTTTTGCGGCGCAGGCGGGCTTGATTACGGGTTTAGCAGAGAACGCTTTCGCGTCATTCTCGCCTGCGACACCTTCCCCGCCGCCATCGCCAGCTACAACTTCAACGCCAAACGTCGCATCGCGCAACAGATCGATCTGTCGGCTGTCGATCCGGATGAACTTTGCACTATGATCAACGCGGCATCACCGGACTGTCCGCCGCAAGGTATCGTCGGTGGACCTCCCTGCCAAGGCTTCTCGCGTGGCAACGTTCAGGCGAACCCCAAAGACCCCAGAAACAGCCTTCCCTTCCGCTACGCCCAGATTCTCGCGGCACTGAACAAGCGGTACACTCTCAAGTTCTTTGTTTTCGAGAACGTCATGGGGCTGATGAACCCCAAGCACGCTCCGCGCTTCCAGTCGATCCGCAAGGCTTTCCGCCGCGCGGGCTTCAACATCTTCCAACACGACCTCGATGCCCAAGACTTCGGCGTTCCCCAGCTTCGTCGTCGGCTATTCCTTGTTGGCCTGAACAAGATTCTATTCCCGGACACAGAGTTCATCTTCCCCGCAGGCCGCGTCCGCGTGGCGACCGTTCGCGATGCCATCGCAGGGCTCCCCGATCCAGTTTTCTTCGAGCGGGGCCTGAAGGCCACTGACATCGCCTATCACCCGAACCACTGGACAATGAAGCCGAAGTCAGCGAAGTTCGGCACCGAACCGACGACAGATGGTCGGTCCTTCCGGCGATTGAAATGGGACGAGGTTAGCCCGACGGTGGCCTACGGCAACCGCGAAATCCACGTCCATCCGAACGGAGGAAGACGTCTCTCGGTCCACGAGGCCATGCTGCTTCAGGGCTTCCCGTCGTCGTACCGCTTGACTGGCAACTTCAGCCAGCAGATAACCCAAGTGTCGAATGCGGTTCCCCCGCCCATGGCGCAGGTACTAGCGCGTGCCGTTCGCCGGTCGCTTCAGAAAGAGGTGCGGTCATGACCGACGAAGAGAAACTGGTCAGGAAGATCAATGACAACCTCGACACCGGAAAGGTTTCCGAAGCCACTCTCTCGACCGACGACCGAGTTCTGGCCCGGATCACCGACGGCATTTACCGACAACCCTCCTCGGCGCTTCGCGAACTTATCGCCAACGCCTATGACGCCGATGCCGAGAACCTCTACGTCGAGACCGACTGGCCGAGATTCAGCCGCATCAGCGTTCGCGACGACGGCAACGGCCTGACCATCGAATCTCTGGCAAGTCTCATCAACCACATCGGCGGAAGCCCGAAGCGAACCAAGGCCGGAGTCGCCCTTGGCGTTGTGAACAAGCACGACCCAAGCCTCAGCCCTGGAGGCCGCAGGCTTATCGGTAAGATCGGGATTGGCCTGTTCTCCGTGGCCCAACTGACCCGGCACTTTCAGATCATCACCAAGACCAAGGGTTCATCCCACCGGCTGGTCGCTGAGATAACGCTCAAGACCTATACTGAAGAGCATCTAGCCACAATTTCCCAGGAGGAGGACGTGACCTACGAGACCGGTACGGTACGGATCAAGGCTTACCCGGCAGAGAACAAGAAGGAACACGGCACCGAGATTATCCTCCTCGATCTCCGGCCCCAGACGAAAGACCTGCTCCGGAGCAAAGAAATCTGGATTAGGGCGGAGAGCGAGGCACCTGGTCCGACTCCCTCGTACCACATCGGCAGGCTCGAACAAGGCAGCGAAGACATCCTAAGCGTGCCAGAGCAGTTGCCGTGGAGCAAACACGACAACCCGAGCGAAAAGTTCGGCAAGCTGTTTCAAGCAATCATCGACGAGGTTGGGGTCAGCGAAACCAACCCCAAGCTTGAAACCCTATTAGACAACTACCTTCGGATGCTCTGGACTCTTAGCCTATCTGCGCCAATCGACTACATCGAGAAACACCCGTTCGACCTAACCTTGAAAGATGACCCGTCGCTCTACCAACTGAGCAACGCGAGCAAGGGTCAAGCGTCTGAGATCAGCCTGAAAAAGGACGAAACGCTCCGCGAAAAGCTCGGCCTGTTGGCTCCGGAACGGGGAAACAAAGCCCCATTCCGCATCTACATGGATGAAATCGAGCTATGGCGGCCGATTCGCTTCAACAAACTACCCATCACCTCGCAAGCAATTACGATGCCGATCCTGTTCGTCGGCAAGCACTCGCCTGACCTGAGCAAAATACCCAAGGAAATCCGAGGCGGCGATCTCTCGTTCGAGGGCTATTTCCTCTGGACCCCGAAGGTCGTGCCCAAAGAGAACAAGGGGCTGTTAATCCGGATCAGCGACGCCAGCGGCACGGGTTTCGACGAGACCTTCGTCAAATACCAGATTTCCGAACAGACGCGGCTGAACCAGATCACTGCCGAGATATTCGTCATCAAGGGGCTGGATGCCGCCCTGAATATCGACCGCGAATCGTTCAACTTCTCGCACCCGCACTATCAACTTCTAATGACCTGGATCCACAACGCCCTGCGCCAACTGGCGAACACCCACAAGGCCATCGCCGCCGAAATTCGCACCGAGAAGAAGGGAAAAGAACGCACGCAGAAGGCCCGGGAGGTGATCACAAAGGTCGCCGCCGCACTCAAAAAGGCCGGGATCGATCCGGAAACCGAAGCGACGGAAGTGGTTTTCACCGAAAAGAAGGAACTCAAAGATAAAAGGGCCGAGGGCGTTCTCGCCTTCGAGAGCGACGTGGTTTTCGCACCCCTCCCGTCAGGTAGCAAGGAAACAGCAGGCAAGAAGGCCCAACGAGAGCTTCTGGAAGAGAAGATCAGGGGAGTCGCGCAGGTGCTGGAGGCTTACGGTGTCTTGCAAGGTCTGAACTACGAGCAGCAGCAGCAACTCCTGCAATCCATCGTGTCTATTTTTGTGAGCGGGGATTAGTCCGATGGACACAGAAGAAGAGGAAGCGCTGAAGCGCGTCTACCAAGAAATACAGCCCACGCTTACCGACAAAGACGAGCGAAAGTTTTTCGCGTGGCACAAGCCTCGGAAGCACTACCTGCGCATCCACCAGTGGTGCGCCGAGGTGCGCGAACTCATCAATCTCAACAAGTATCAGGACGGTGACGTGCTGTGCTATCTGGGCTTCCCCGGCGAAGACTTCCTCGACATCCGGGTCTTAAAGGGCGTGTGCGAACGCGCGAAGGTCAGGATCAGGTATCTGGGATTCGACAGCACGGCGAGCTACGCCGGACGCGAGTTCCAGGTCAACCTAACCAAGCACGAGGTATTCCAACTCGGGTTCATCCACGAGCATTCTTCCGTCCTGAAAACCCGGATCGAGACGCTAGCGCGTGAGAATTCGGTCGCCTACCAGCGGACCGCCAAGTTCCGCGACTTCGATATAATTAACATCGACCTTTGCGATTCCCTCGCCTCGCCTTCCGACGAGCCCCATCCGCCATACTTCGACGCCATCAAGAAGCTATGCGACCTACAGGTGACAGGAAGGACACGCCCTTGGGTACTTTTTCTGACCACCCGAGCCATCAGAGACCAGATCGATTCGACTACCAAGCGGAAGCTCTTCGACTGCGTTGTGCGGAATATCCGCGACCACGCTGATTTCGCCACGCAGCTTAACGAGGCGTTCAAGCTGGACGACGGCAAGATTCGAGATGAGCTTTCGGACAAGAAGCTGCTGGACCACAGCACCCTCGTCAACCTGTTCGGCCTTTCGATTGGGAAGTGGCTACTCAAAATGATGATGGAGGCAACTCCGAAACTTTGCGTCCGGCTTCTGAAGAGCTATAGCTACCGGGTTGAGATCGACGAGCCGGACATGCTATCTCTCGCCTTCATTTTCGAGCCAGTCATCACTCCGCCAGTGGACAAGTCGGGATTGACGCCCACCGCCAAGGAGCCGGATACGAATCCGAGCGAGCGCCAGCTTGCCATCGACTTGCTGAAGGCGATTTGCGGGATTGAAGACATCGACCAGTTCCTGCACGACCATGAAGCCACGCACGTCAAGATGGTGGAGAAGTGCGGCGACTTGCTGGCGACGGTCCACTACGACAAGGAAAGCTACAAGAAGTGGGTTGAAAAGAACCGCTGGAAGCCTCATTGATTCTAAGCGGCTTTTGCGCGCTCCGGGGAATAATTGGTGTCAGTTCATTTTTTCGGCAGTTGCGCCTCGCGAAAAATGAACTGTGTCCGGCCTTCCTCTCCTTCCGCTCTCAATCAAACCCGGTCCACAACGCCTCATTGCTCACGCTCAACCACTCGCGTTGCCTCTGCCGGGCCTGTTCCTCCCTTTTCCGCTCCTTCTCGTCCGGCGTTTCCACCGGGCGGGCGCGGACGGCGCGGCCTTCGTCCAGCTTCGTTACCAGATACCGCAGCGCCGCCAGGGCGTGGTTGTTGTCGTCCACCGGCGTTTCGGCCCGCTTGTCCGTGGCGTCCTCACTGTAACGGTACAGTTCCGCCTCCGCAAGCAGATTGGGGCAGGCACCGGCCACGACTTTCAGGCGGCCGCTTTGTAAGCGGGCGGTCACGGCGGCGATGCCCGGACGCAAGGCGTTGCGGCCAGCGCTGACGGCGAAACCGGCGCGCTTCAACTCGCTGATGTCGCCGGCGCCGGACGGGTCGGCGTACCAGCGGACCTGACGTGACAGCCGTTCGGCGTGATGGCTCAGCGGCCGGATGCGCTCGTAGGGTTCGCCGGTCAACCACAGCACGTCGTCGCGGTCGACCACGCCCCAGACCGCGGCGAACGGGTTGCGAAAACCGAAGTCGATGCCGCCGACCTTGCGGCCGGTAAGCACTCCGGTCGCGGACGCTCCCGGCTCGCCAACGGACACGACGAACCGGGCGAAATCGGGATAAACCAGACCTTCCAACGCCTCGAACGAACAGCCGTACTCCTGCCGGTACCACGACTCGCCCAGGTTGCGGCGCTCTTCTTCCAGGAACTCCGGCTTGATGCGCGGGACTTGCGACGCCGGCACTTCGACGCGCGTCCATTCCGGCCCGCCGTGCGCCCAGGCGTCGTAGAAAAAGCCGCGCTTGCCGTAGGGCGTGGACAGGCACAACAGCCGGCCGCCCGACACCGCGATCATCGGCCGCACCGTGCGGTACAGGTCGTCCGGCACGCGGGCCGCTTCGTCGATGATGAGAACCTTCACGTTGGCGAAGCCGCGGATGGTGTCGGCGCTGCACGGCAGGCTGACGATCCGGCTGTCGTTCGCGAGTTGGAGTTCGTGGTTGGACTTCCGCCGGACCATCGGCGAGCGCTTCTTGAAAAAGAAGTCGGACACGCTGCGGAACAATTCGGTCGATTGCCGCAAGCTGCGCGACAGCAGCAACACCAGCGTCTTGGGAAAGAGTACGGCTTCGCCCAGGGCGAGCAGGGCCACGGCGGTCGATTTGCCCGCCTGGGGGGCCAAAGCCAGGTGACAGGGTGACAAGGTGACAGGGTGACAGGGTGACAAGGTGACAGGGTGACAAGGTGACAGGGTGATGAGTAGGAACCCGAAGTACGAATCTATGTCAAGTCTGCGACGTATCGGTCACCTTGTCACGATGCGCGCCGCCGACCGTTGCGGCGCTTACCCGCTCTCGGCAGCCGGCTACGATTTCTTGTAAATTCCGTTCGACAGGCACCGAAAACACTTGTATCCCGGGTGGACTTGTGGTTATCCTTGCAATTGGGACACCTCCACCCTGTGCAGGTGCAGGTAAGCGATACGGGAGTCCTGCGGTTTCGACGGCGGCTGCCGACCCTACCCGGCAACCCCTTCTCACGGAAATCTTATCCGGGGGATGGTACAACTACCGTCAATGGGTGTCTTATGGTGGGAAATTGTCGGCCGCGGCGGTCGCACCCGCGCTAACGTCTCCGAACCTTTCGTCCTCATTGGCTGCCGATTTGGTACGATTGTTACAACCGGAATCTGGTCGCCCCGACTTCGCCCGAGGACCAGTCATGCCATCTTTCCGCTCTCCGTCCCGATGGGGCCGCCGCCTGCTGGGACTCGTCGTTGTTAGTGCCGCGTTCGCCATCGCCGGGTGTACCGAACCCGAGAAACTGCATCCGGTCACCGGCACAGTCACCTCCGGCGGCCAGCCGGTCACGGCCGGGATCGTGACTTTCATTCCTGACTCGGGCAACAAGTTAGCCGGCAACTCGATCGCCATGATCGAAGCGGACGGCTCCTACACCCCGGTCACCAACAGCAAGAAGGGCGTGCCGGCCGGCAAGTACAAGGTGACCGTCTCGAGCATGGCCCCCCCCGGTGCAGACATGGGTGAGGCTTCGACGACCATCAAGCCAGGGGCCGTTACTCCCCCCAAGTCGGGCACCGGCATCAACCCGCGCTACATGAGCCCCGACACCTCGAAGCTGATAATCGACGTGCCGAGTACCTCGGTGGACGGCTACAATCTGAAGCTGGACAAGTAAGAGTCTGTCCCGTAAGGGTCCGCAGCTGCGAGTCCGCAGCGCGAAGCAAGGACGAGCGGCACGGTTTCCGACGCTTTCGCGCTCGCCCTTGCTTGGCGCTGCGGACTCGCGGCCCCCCTTACGCGACCGACTCTAAGCTCGCGCAGCGCTACGACGGAACGGGCTGTCGAAAGGGTACGTTCTTTTGTTCTCATCTGTTCAGGAGGTCTCCCATGTCGAGGTTAGTCGTTTGGCGACGCAAGTTCGCCTTTACCCTGATCGAGTTGCTGGTGGTCATCGCGATCATCGCCATCCTTATCGGGCTTCTGCTCCCCGCCGTGCAAAAGGTCCGCGAAGCCGCTGCCCGCATGTCGTGCTCGAACAACTTGAAGCAGATCGGCCTGGGCGTGCAGAATTACCACAACATGCGCGGCAAAGTGCCCGCGGCGTGGACGCCGGACGCCGGCGGCGGCACGTTCAACTCGGGCTATGGCAACTCCGGGTCGACCACCTACGGCACGATCTTCTATTACCTGCTGCCGTTTATCGAAATGGACAACCTCTACAATGCGATGCGCACGACGTCCCCTACGCCGGGCTTCTACCCGCTTAATAGCGGCTACGCAACCGTCGTCCAGACCTTAATTTGTCCCTCCGACGGGTCGTTGAATTCCAACGTCCAGCGCTACAAGTACGGCTCGTCGAATTATGCCGCCAATTTGGCAGTGTTCGACCCGAAGGGGCCGGGGACGATCGTCACGTCCATGCCCGACGGCACGTCGCAAACCGTCATCTTCGCGGAGCGCTACAAGGTGTGTGCCCCCACCTGGGGCGGTTACACGGGTGGCGCGTGGGCCATGCACCCCGCCTCCGTAGGGCACGGTTGGGACACCCCGGTCTTCGGCTGGCGCGACCGCGGCGTCGGCTACGACCCGTCGTTCAACGGCGGCGTCGGCTTCGCGTTCCAGGCCAATCCCAGCGCGAGCGCGTGTGACTGGCGCGTTACGCAAGGCGCGCACAGCGGCGTCATGGTCGTCGGCCTGGGCGACGGCAGCGTCCGCCTCGTCTCCTCCGACGTCAGCCTGGCAACCTGGATTGCGGCCTGTACGCCCAACGACGGCAAGCCACTGGGCGGCGATTGGTAATGTGTGGACCGTGAAAGGCCGGCACCCCCCCTGCCCCCCTTGCGAAGGGGGGGAGAGGGGGGGGCCGGCCTTTCATGAGTCACGGTTCACGACGCGAAGGACGCGGCCCCCAACAGCACGCGCACCAGCACGCGAAGGTATTGCAGCCGGGCCTTGTCCGTCACCGTCGGCTCGCGACGGCCCATTTCCAACGCGGCTTGCAACTCCGCCAGCGCCTCCAAATCCAGGCCACTGTCCGCCAACGTTTCGCCGAGTAGGTAGTGCGCTTCCGCCATTTCCGGCCGGCACCGGACCGCCTTGCGCATCGACGCGAGGGCGGCCGAACGCTCGCCCAGCTCCCGTTGGCACAGCCCGCGGGACAGGTGCGACTGGGCGTGGTCCGGTTTGATTGCCGCGGCGCGCCGGCCCTCCTCGGCACCCTCGCGGAACTTGAGCAAAGCCAGGTCGCGGTCGCCGCCGCGCCGGCGCAACTGGTCCCCTTGCTGGTACAGGGCCAGGGACAGGAAGTAGTGGGCGTGCATGTTCCCCGGCGCTTGCCGGATGGCGTCGCGCAAGACGCCCTCCGCGGCCACGGCGTCGCCCGCCTTGAGGAGAAGCGTCATCCCCAGCGCCACCCGCGACTGTTCGTCAGGGAACTCGTTCAACAGCTCCTGGAACACCTTAATGCTTTCGGAGATGTTGTCGCCCTGTTCCAGAGACTCGGCGTGCTTGAGACGGCCCTGGCGACCGACCTCCAGGTCCTGGTACTCGTTGACGTAGTCGTCGTTCCAGAGCAGATCGTCCGGCAGTTCGCGCGCCCGCCGGTTGAACTCCGCCGCGGTCTTGTCGTCGTCCTGGCGGGCGTAGACCATTGCCAGCTGGGCGGCGGCCTTCTTGCGCGTCAGCGGGCTGACCGACGCGCGGGTCAGGTAGTAAATACAACCCTCGGCGTCGTCGCGCCCGAACGCCACCAGACCCTGGTCGTAGTTGGCCCGCGCGTCGTCGGGCGTCCGTTCAAGAACCTTTTGCACTTCCTTTTCCGCCTCGGCGTAGCGACCCTTGGCCAACAGCATCTCGGCCAGCAGGAGGCGCGGCCCGGTCTGGTGGGGCGCGTACTTGTCGCAGCGCTGGACCGCGCGTGCGACGAAGGGCAAGGCGGCGTCCGGTTGGCGGAAGCGCAGGTGGGTGCCTTGCAAATAGGGCCAGCGCGGGTCTTTCGGGTCGAAGCGTTCGGCCTCGGCGAAGCACACGTCCGACTCGTCGTCGTAGGCGTGGGCGCGGAGGACCAGGCCGAGGCGGCCCCAGGCTTCGGCGGAGCGTGGTTTTTCGCGGACCGCGGCGACCGCTTTCTGGATGACGTGGGCAACGCTCGGCTCGGCGCCGGCGAGGTTGATTTCCGGCGGTTGCGGCGTGGGCGTGCGGTTCCACCAAAAGTAAGCCGGCAGGCTGCCAGTGACCACCAAGGCGGCGAGAGTGACGAAGACTAGCGCCCGCCGCGAGCGCCGGCGTGGTGGGTCGTTAGCGGCGGTCATGCGCCCGCCTTGCGGTTCGTTCGCCCCGCGATGTCTGCCATTTCCATCAGTTCATCCGGCTCCACGCGGTCGATTTGCACGCCGACGCCCGCGTTCTCCACGTCGGTTATTGCCGACAACACCGCTTCCTGCAATGAAGTCGCTTCGCGGTCGAAGTCCAGGGAAACGACACCATTATGGACGCCGAGCAAGGCGTCGTCGCAACCCGCCTCAAACAAGGCATCACAAACCTCGTCGGTCAGGTTAGAAATGCCGGACAATATCAGGGAAAAGGTATACGTGCCGTTGGCCGTCGTCGTCATTCGATCTTCTCCTGGTGCGGACAGCGATCAACTCGCCGACGGAGTTGATCCGCGTGGTTCCGAGCGTTCCTGGGCGTTGACCAGATCGAGAATTGACACCCGCCGCGCTCCGCATGAGGGCACCGCAAGCGACCCCAAGCATGTCCCGTCGCGGGAGTGCATGTCCAACCACGAATTTCCGCGTAGCGGATCGCTGCTTCAATGTCTTTGTCCGGATGCCGGGTTCTCGCCATGATCTGAGTATCGATGGTGCATCGCCGAATGTCAACGACTTGAGTGTAGGAGCGTACTACCGCACGCAAATCGTCACGCCGCGCGCTTGCTTTTGCGGACGGCCGGCTGGTGTTTCCAGCGGCGGTGCAGCCAGAAATACTGCTCCGGGAAGCGGCGGACGACGCGCTCCAGGGCCGCGGTGAACCGCTGCGTGATGCGGCGCACGGCGTCGGCCTTGCCCTGGTACTCCTCCGGGCGGATCAGCTCCTCGGCCACCACCTGGTATTTCATCGGCTCGCCCACGCGCGGCGTGCCGATCACGAGCATCGGCACGTTGTACTCCAGCGCCAGCAGCGCCACGGCCTTGTGCGTCGAAGCCGGCCGGCCGAAGAAGTCCACGAACAGGCCGCGCGCCCCCGCGTCCTGGTCCGCCAGTGTCGCCAACACGCCGCCGCCGGCCAGCACACTTTGAATGTTGTCGAAATCGTCTTTCTTGGCCAGCACCTTCAGCCCGGTGCGCTCGCGGAAGCCGCGGAAAAAGTCGTCGAGGTGCGAGTTGTCGAGCGTCCGGGCGATGGCGTACGTGTTAAAGCCGAGCAGGCCGAGAACGTAACCGCCCAGCTCCCAGTTGCCGAAATGGCCCGTGACCAGGAGCAGCGGCCGGTCGGACAGGAGGGCGTCCACCAGCTCGCGGCCGCCCGCGAGGTCGAGGTGTTGCCGCCAGTTGGTCGGGTGCAGCTTGCGCGGCACCTGAATGATCTCGACGAGCAACAGGCAGAAATGGCGGTAAACGGCTCGCACTATTTCGTCGCGCTGTTGGTCGTCTTCGACGTGCGGCAGTGCCTGCTTGAGGTTATCGAACGCAACCTGACGGTGGCGGCGATCGACCTGGTACATGAGTCGGGACAGCTGTTTCGAGATGCCGCGTGCCAGCCCGTAGGACAGCATCTGAATCAGGCAGACGACGACGCGGACCACGAGGTAGGTGAGGTAATCGGCCACGCGCGAACGCGGTTTGGACATGACGCCACTCCTTTGGCTTGTAGGGCCGCTTGCGGCTATGCGCTTAGCCGCGAGCGGCAATCTCGACTGTCCTGCCACTCGCGGCGGAGCGGTAGATCGCCTCGATAACCTCGACCGCCTTGCGGCCCTCGCTGCCGTCCACCAGCGGGGCCGTGTCGGTTTCGATCGCCCGCACGAAATCCGCCAACTGCCGGGCGTGGCCGACGTGCGAGATCGCCGCCGGGTTGCTCGACCCACCCGACGCACCCGTCTTCTGCGCGAACCGCTCTTTGAGCGCCCGGTCCGCCACCGTCTCCGGCTGGAATTCCCAGCGCTGCACGTCGTCCTGCTCGATGACCACCGTGCCGCGGTCGCCGTGGACCGCGATCGTTTTCGGCAAGCCCGGATGTACGCTCGTCGTCGCCTGAATGACGCCGAGTGCGCCGCTGGCAAAGCGCAAGCACGCGACGACAGTGTCCTCGACCTCGATGCGCTCGTGGGCCAGCGTCGCCGTGAAGCCGGAAACGTGCGTCACCGGTCCCATCATCCACAAGAGCAGATCGACGTTGTGGATTGCCTGGTTCATCAGCGCGCCGCCGCCGTCGAGCGCCTGCGTGCCTTTCCAACCGCCTTCGTCGTAGTACGACTGCGGCCGCCACCATTTGCAGGTCGTTTCACCCAGCGTCAGCCGGCCGAACCGCTGCGCCTCGACCGCGGCTTTCAAGGCGCGGTTGGCGTCGCCGAAGCGCGCCGGAAAGATGGTACACAGCTTGACGCAACTCTGGTCGCAGGCGTCGATAATCCGGTCGCAGCGCTCGGCCGTAATTTCGAGTGGTTTCTCCACGACGACGTGTTTGCCCGCGCGAGCCGCGGCGACGGCAGGCTCAAGGTGTGCGCCGCTCGGCGTCGTGATGATGACGGCATGAACAGCGGACCGGGCCAGGACGGTGGCCAGGTCGGTGGCCAGGTCGCACTTGAGACCGAGTTCGTCCGCCATCTTGGCGGCGGTGTCGCGGTTCCGGCTGACCAGCGTCACGAGGCGCGCGGCCGGCACCTCGGCCAGGGCGCGGGCGTGAAAGCGGGCGATCATGCCACAGCCGACGATGGCGAAACCGACCATGATGGCAATTGTCCGTGGGAGAGTGGGTTGTGGGTCAGGGTACGGCGTCGGTGCGTATCAGCAAGGCGGCACGCCACAGGTACTGCAACCCGCTCAACAGCGTGGCCAGCAGCATCGCGTAGATCAGGCCGTCGCGCAGCCAGGCGACGTACGGCGACCACTCCGCGAGCCATTTCGTTTCTTCGTTTTGCAGCACCACAAAAATGGCGATTATGGCCGCACATTGCAAGCCCATCTTGAGCTTGCCGAGCCAGTCCGCCCCGAACTGCGAACCCGCGTTCTCAAGGTAAGTGCGGAGACTCGTGACGACCAACTCCCGGCCGACGACGAGCGTAACCATCCACGGCGTCAGGCCGGCACGGTGGTCGAGGCCGGCGTCGAGCAGGAAGATGTAAGTGCCGCAAATGAGCACCTTGTCGGCAAGGGGGTCGAAGCTGCGGCCGATGGAACTGGTCTGGTTTTGCAGCCGGGCGATATAGCCGTCGAGCCAGTCGGTCAGGGCGGCCAGGGCGAAAACGGCGAGGCACCAGGACCACAACTGGAGCGTGATGAGCACGAACAGCACGACGGCAAGCACGACCCGCGCCGCCGTGAGCTGGTTGGGCACGCTGAACACCTGCGATCGCGTTGGCGTCGTCATCGTCGACATTGGCCGTTCTCGAAGAATATAACCACGGAATACACGGAAAACACGGAAAAAAGACCGGAATACACCATACCTCTACAGCAATTTGACTGTTATTCTGTCTTTTTTCCGTGTTTTCCGTGTATTCCGTGGTTTCATTGCTTAGCGGACACGCAGCGCGCGGGCGATGAGGTCGTAGCCGTCCGCGCCGGTGACGCGCGCCCGTACCAGGTCGCCCGGCCGCATGTTTTTGCCCTTCACGCGCACCGTGCAGTCGATCTCCGGCGCGTCGGCATGGCCGCGCGCCAGGACGTGGCCGGGAACCTCCGGGTCGGCGGCGTCCACAATCACCTCGATCTCCTTGCCGACCTGCTCCCGCGTCCAGGCGAAGGCGACTTCTTGCTGCAAGGCCATCAGTTGGTCGCGGCGCTCGGCCTTCACTTCTTCGGGCAGATGATCGGGCAGCCGTGCCGCCGGCGTGCCGGGTTCCAGCGAATAGGGGAACACGCCCGCACGCTCGAAGCGCGTCGTTTGCATGAAATCGCGCAGTTCTTCAAACTCGGCGTCCGTCTCGCCGGGGAAGCCGACGATGAACGTCGTCCGCAGGGTCAGGTTCGGGACCGCCTTACGCAAGCGGATCAGGAGGTCTTCGGTCTCGGCCCGGTTCACGCGCCGCTGCATCCGCCGTAACATGCGGTCGTTGATGTGCTGCAACGGCATGTCGAGATACGGAATGATTTTCTTGGATGTCGCCAGGGTTTCGATCAGTTCGTCGGTGAAATGGATCGGGTAAGCGTACAGGATGCGGATCCATTCCAGGCCTTCGACCTGGTTCAGTTCGCGCAGCAGTTCGGCCAGGCGAACCCGGCCGTAGAGGTCGAGACCGTAATACGTCGTGTCCTGGGCGACCACGATCAACTCGCGCACGCCGTCAGCGACGAGTTCGCGCGCCTCGCGCAACACTTCTTCGATGGGCTTGGTGACGTGCTTGCCGCGCATGCCGGGGATGGCACAAAACGTACAAAGTCGGTCGCAACCTTCCGAGATTTTCAGGTAAGCATAATGCCGCGGCGTGATGCGCAAGCGGGCGGTGTCTTCCTGCGCCTTGACGGGGGCGGGGCGGAAGAGGCTGCGCTGTTCGTCGTGTAGACGCTTGGAAAGCGTGCGGTCGATGACCTGGGTGATTTCCTCGCGGCCGAAGACGCCGACGATGTGATCGACGCCCGGCACCTCGGCGAGCAGGTCGTCCTTCTTGCGCTCGGCCAGGCAGCCGGCGACGACGACGGCGCCGACGCGACCCTGACCCTTGAGGGCGAGCATCTCGCGGATGACGCCGAGCGACTCCTGGCGGGCCGGCTCGATGAAGCCGCAGGTGTTGACGATCACCACATCGGCCCCGTCGGCGTTCGGCGTGAGGATGTAGCCGTCCTGCGCCAACTTGCCCAGCATGCGCTCGGAATCGACGGTGTTTTTGGGGCAGCCCAGGCTAACGAAGGCAAAACGGCGTTCTGGCTTGGTATTCTCTTTCATGGGTGTATTAGTGTACCGGAGTCTCAAGGTAGGAAATGGACTCGGTCAGCATTAGAGAAATGCTTTCCGCTTCATCAGGGATTTCGCGATCGTCGCCGCTAGCCTTGAATACGAGGACGTAGCTTTTAAGTACCTTAATCATCTCCGGGTGGCGAACGTCGAAGGTCCGACCACTCGCCAAATGGATACGAAAGGACCGGAATGGCTCGGCCTTGACGAAACCAAGGACCGTCTGGGGCGTCATCATCGCTCCGCTCCTTTCGCTTCAAGGTTGCAATCGCCTACGCCGTGACGAAGGCAAACGTTCGGGGGGTCGATTCCTTTGCAGGAGTCTTGCTCATCACGCCCCCTGCGGACGGGTCGTTGCGTCCAACGGTTCGACGAATTCGGTCAGAAGAAGCGAGACTTCAACCTGCTGCTCCTTGGCTTCGGTTGGCTCGTCGCTCATGAACGTGAAGATCGTCATCGTCGTCCGGCCGACCTGGACCATTTCGGGATGGCGAATCTCGAATATCCGTCCACCGGCCATCTGGATGCGGAATGGGCGGAACGGCTCTGCCGTCACATAGCTGCCGATTCGTTGATAAGTAATCATCAATTCTTCCTCTGCGCTACCAGTTCCTTGGCTGCGATCGCCTACGCCTTGACGAAGGCGAACGTGGGTTTCTGCATCGTCTTTCCAGTCACTCCGGGCTTGGGGTCTTGAGTCGGGTCGGGCAGCGACTAGCTGCCGGAAGTTACAGGCGCATGGAGGGAGGCCAACGACTCGATGAGAAAGAGTGAGAGCTTCTCCCAACTATGCGGGCCATTCGGATCGCCGGCGGCCGGGGCCTAAACCGTCAAGGTGCTACGCCCCATCTGCACGAACTCCGGGTGGCGGACTTCAAATGTCCGCCCGCTCGCCGTGTGGATGCGAAACGGCTGAAACGGCTCGGCGAAAACGATCTCCATTATCTCTCTCGGCGTCATCATGGCGTCGTACCTTTTCCTGGCAGCAGCGCCGCGCCGTCAGGAAAGCGAAGGCACCGTTCGGGAAATGGCAGATGCCCAAAAAAAGCCCCTATTCAGGGTAAGGTGGCCGGTCGTGGAGTCAATGGCTCTCGCTTGGCGCGGCCCTGCGTCGATCCTCGGGGACTCTGCGAATATCTTGTCGTTATAGCTGATTGGCTGTACGAGCGTCAAGTTGGGACGCCGACCGGAGGCAGCCGCTCATTCGTCCTGCCGGATCAAAAAGGCGAAAAGGCGAGGGGTGGCCTGGTATTTCCTTGACAGGACTCATTGCCGAGATGAAGAAGGATCAAGATGCGTTTCCTTCTTGGGGCAATCTTGGGGCAATCATGAACACAACCCTGCGCCGTGCTGCCGTTGCCGTGCCGTTGCTCGTCTGCCTCCTCCTTGGCGGTTGCGGATCGAGCGATAGCGACCGGCTCGTCGGCAAGTGGAGTCAGAGCACTTCGGAAGAATTGGCGAAAAGCGGCCTGACGATCACGTTCTTGCGTGCGGGTGAATTCCGCATGGCCACGACCATGAAAACGGAGGTCATGCAGATGCCTCTCAACGCCGGGGGTTCCTGGGTAATCAAAGGGAAAACGCTAGAGTGCAAGCCATCATCCGTCAATCAAGCCGCCGTTACCCTTGACGATTTTACCTGGGAAATCAAAACACTGACGAAGGACAAATTCACCTTCGTGGTCAAGGAAACCCAACTTGAGATGACGCTGTTTCGGATCGAATAGCCATCCCTTAAGGTGAGGTACCTCATGTCCGCTCGACGTTTCTTCCTGTTTCCAGCCCTGGCGTGCTTCTTGCTTGTGACTCCGGCGGCTCCCGGCGACGACAAGAAAGAGCCCCTGCCGCCGTTCTTTGCCACCCAATCCGTCAGCTGGTCGGAGAGTTCGGAAGGCGTCGTCGGCGTTTGTAACGGTGCCGTGTTGTTCGAGAGAAACCGGCCCGTGGTCTGCTTCGGCATCAACAAGCGGCCCAACGACAAAGGTCGGTACGTGTACCTGCTCCTCTTCCGGACCGCCCCGGGCGATGGGTTTGATTTCACGGTCGGGGGTTCCTCCCGGACCAGCAGCGACGAGACGAACAGCAAGACTTCCCTGATTCTGGAAAAAAAGACAATCGAGGTGGCTTACAAGTTCAAGGCCGACGAGAAGACGCACGCACTCATGAGCGAAGCGCTGACGGTCGGCGGCAAGGAGGTCAAGGAAGGGATGCCGCGCGTCTTCCTCGTGGACCTGACCCAAGACAAGGTGACTTACGAGCCGGTGAAGGTGGACCTGCCCGACGCGTTGCCGGACCTGAAAGACGGGGGCAATGAGAAATCAGTCACGGCGCTGCACAAGGCCATCGACCAGCTCAAGGCGAAGTCGCCGGAGGTCAAGAAGTTCCTGGAGGCGAAGGCGGAGAAGTAAGGCTGCCGCTTGCGGCTGAGCGCCCGCGCTCAGCCGCAAGCGGCAAATTCGCCCACCTTACCCGACCGGAACGGCCTGCCGTACCGCCTTGATTTGTGCGGCCCCTCAGACTACAATCTCTAGGGGTAAATAGGGCCAACCACCTTTTTGCACCTCACCACACCACCCGTCTCATCACGGCCAGCCCGCGCACCCGGAACGCCCTTCCGGCCGAGACGGTACGCACCGCAGTGGTTTCCCTCTGGACATCCGGGGGGCGAATGAGAAGAATTGCAAAGACGACACGAGACAACACGGTACTTTCCCTTCCCCCACCCCCTCGGACCGCCGAACCGGATGAGGATCGGGATAGTCGGAGATGGCTGGAATGTATGAACGCTTCACGGACCGCGCCCGGAAGGTGATGCAGCTCGCCAACCAAGAGGCGCAGCGCTTCAACCACGAGTACATCGGCACCGAACACATCCTCCTCGGCCTCGTCAAGGAGGGGTCCGGCGTCGCCGCCAACGTCCTCAAGAATCTTGACATCGACCTCCGCAAGATTCGGCTGGAAGTCGAAAAGATCGTCCAGTCCGGCCCCGACATGGTGACCATGGGCAAACTGCCCCAGACGCCGCGGGCCAAGAAGGTCATCGAATACTCCATCGAGGAGGCACGCAACCTCAACCACAACTACGTCGGCACCGAACACCTCCTACTGGGCCTGCTGCGCGAACAGGAAGGCGTGGCCGCCCAGGTTTTGATGAATCTCGGCCTCAAGCTCGAAGAAGTGCGCGAGGAAGTCCTTAATTTACTGGGGCACAATATGCCTACGGAAGAAAGCGGCAGCGGCAGCAGCGGCGAACGCCAGCCCAGCAAGGGCAAGTCCAAGACCCCCGCCCTCGATAGCTTCGGTCGCGACCTGACCGAGCTGGCACGCCAGGGCAAGCTCGACCCCGTCATCGGCCGGGCCAACGAGATCGAGCGCGTCATCCAGATCCTCAGCCGCCGCACCAAGAACAACCCCGTCCTCCTCGGCGAGGCCGGCGTCGGCAAGACCGCCATCGTCGAAGGGCTGGCCCAGCTGGTCGTGGACAGCAACGTCCCCGAACTGCTGCGCGACCGCCGCATCGTCGTCCTCGACCTCGCCATGATGGTCGCCGGCACCAAGTACCGCGGCCAGTTCGAGGAACGCATCAAGGCGGTCATGAACGAAGTCCGCCGCGCCAAGAACACCATCCTGTTCATCGACGAACTGCACACCCTGGTCGGTGCGGGCGGTGCGGAAGGGGCCATCGACGCCTCCAACGTGCTCAAGCCGGCCCTGGCCCGCGGCGAAATCCAGTGCATCGGCGCGACGACGCTGGACGAATATCGCAAGTACATCGAGAAGGACGGCGCGCTGGAACGCCGGTTCCAGCAGATCATCGTCAACCCGCCCTCGAAGACCGAGACGGTCGAAATCCTCCGCGGCCTGCGCGACCGCTACGAGGCCCACCACCGCGTCCAGATCCACGACGATGCGCTGACCGAAGCGGTCGAGTTGTCGGACCGCTACATCAGCGGCCGTTGCCTGCCGGACAAGGCCATCGACGTGATCGACGAGGCCGGGGCCCGCGTCCGCTTGAAAGCCATGACCCGCCCGCCGGACTTGAAGGACCTCGACGCCCAGATGGAGCAATTGATTCAGGAGAAGGAAGCCGCCGTCGCCGAGCAGGACTTCGAGAAGGCCGCCCACCTGCGCGACCAGGCCGACAAGCTCAAGAAGAAGAAGGAAACCATCACCCGCGAGTGGCGCGAGAAGTCGAAGGTGATCGACGGGATCGTCGATAAAGACGTGATTGCCGAGGTGGTCAGCAAGATCACGGGCGTGCCCCTCAAGCGGCTCGAAGACAACGAAACGGCGCGCCTGCTGCAAATGGAGGACGAACTGCACCGGCAGGTCGTCAGCCAGCACGAGGCCATCAGCGCCATCGCCAAGGCGGTGCGCAAGAGCCGGGCCGGCCTGAAAGACCCGAAGCGTCCGATCGGCAGCTTCATCTTCGCCGGGCCGACCGGCGTCGGCAAAACGCTGTTGGCCAAGCGCCTCGCGCACTTCATGTTCGGCGACGAGAACGCGCTCGTCCAACTGGACATGTCGGAGTACCAGGAGAAGCACAACGTCAGCCGGCTGACGGGCGCGCCTCCGGGCTACATCGGCTACGAAGAGGGCGGCCAGCTGACCGAGAAGATTCGCCGCAAGCCGTACAGCGTGGTGCTCCTCGACGAGATCGAGAAGGCCCACCCCGAGGTCTGGAACATCTTGTTGCAGATCATGGAAGAAGGCCGACTGACCGACAACGTGGGCCGGATCATCGACTTCAAGAACACGATCGTCATCATGACGACGAACATCGGGGCCGAGCAGATCGCGGGCCGCACGGAAATGGGCATCCACACGTTGATGAAGAAAAACGAGGCCGCCACCTACGAGAGCATGAAGAACAAGCTCAAGGTCGAGATGGAACGCAACTTCCGGCCCGAATTCCTCAACCGCGTGGACGATATCATCGTCTTCCGCGCGTTGACGAAGGAGAACCTGAAGAAGATCATCGATATCGAGCTGGTGAAGGTCTCCAAGCGCCTGAAGGAAAAGGGTCTGACCTTAGTGATGAACGACGAGGCGAAGGAGCTGCTCATCGACAAGGGCACGAGCCTGGACTACGGTGCGCGGCCCTTGCGTCGGGCGATCGAGCATTTCCTGGAAGACCCGCTGTCGGAAGACCTGCTCCGGGGCAAGTTCGTCGGCAAGGACACGATCAACGCCCGCGTCGGCGAGGTGGACGGCGAGAAGAAGCTGATCTTCGACACGACGGGAGCGCTGGTGGCGTCGGAACTGGTAACGACCGGGCCGGCGGAGAGCAAGAACTGATTGCCGCACGTCCGACGTAAGGATAACGAACCGAGGGCGGCCTGTGAACCAGGCCGCCCTCGTTGTTTTTCCATCCGGCTCAGGATTGAACCGATAATGGCGCACAGGCCGGGAGATCCCAAAGCGAAATTGCATTCCCACTTGTAAGGGTTTGGCACCGAACTTCGGTTAAGCTTGGGAGGGTGCCGCGCCTAGGGCCGGCAAACTGAGGCGAGGTAGGAGACGAGCTTGAACGAATCTTCGCAATCGACCGTGATCTACCTTGCCATCCTGGGCAAGCTGTTTGAGGAGCACCGTCCGAAGCTGGTCGAGATGGCGCGCCGGCGCATCGACCCCGCGCTGGTTGCACGCACCGACGCGGAGGCCGTCGTCAACGACGCTTACATGGTTGCCCAGCGCAAGTGGCCCGGCTTTGAGGAGCGGTCGGCAACCTCGACTTACGCCTGGCTGTACCGCATCGTCCGCGACTGCCTCAGCGAGGCGTGGCGGCGCGAGACGCGCGACCGCCGCGACGGCCGCAAAGACATGCCGCTGCCGGAGCAATCGTCGCTGCAACTGGTATGCGGCCTGGTTAGCCCGGCCACCGACCCCCAACGAGCGGCGGAGCGGGACGAGGAGCGCGCGATCCTGCGCCAGCGGATGCGGCAAGTCCTGGACATGCTGCGCGACACGGATCGCGAAGTCCTGTGGATGCGGCACTACGATGGCCTGACCTTCCCGGAGGCGGCCGCGGTCCTGGAGATCACCGAGAACGCCGCCACGGTGCGCTACGTGCGGGCGCTGAAGCGCCTGAAGGACCTGTGGCAACAACTCTTTCCAAACACGGGGCCGGAGTCATGAACGACCGATCCTCGCTTCCCGACGCCGACGAGGAAATCTTGGCCGAATTCGTCGGCGATTTCGAGCGCCAGGGCGAAGCGGTCCTCCCGGTCTGGAAGGGTCGTTACCCGCACCTGGCGAGCCAGATCGATGAAGTCGTGCGCTTCCAGGACGCCATCGGCAACACGCGGCACGACGGCGAGCCTTCGGTGCCGGAGCGATTGGGCGATTTCCGGATGATTCGTTGCATTGCCCGCGGCGGCATGGGCGAGGTCTGGGAGGCGGAGCAGGAGCGGCTGCACAAGCGGCGCATCGCGGTGAAGATCATCCGCCGCGGCCGTATCTCCGTCGAGGCGCGCAAGCGGTTTCTGGTCGAGCAGGAAATGCTCGCCAAGCTGCACCAGACGGACATCGTCCCGATCTTCGTGGCCGGCGACGAGGGCCGGCTGCAATACTTCGCCATGCCGTTCATCGACGGGGCGGCGCTCAACCACGTCGTCCACGCCGCCCGACAGCAGGAGACGGACTCGCCCGGCAGCAAGACGCCGACCTTGGCGGAACTGGCGGCACTGGTGGCCTCGGACGCCGGACAGAAGCCCCGGCCTCAATCGGCCGACGTGGACGGCGGATCGACCGGCAGCGTCTCGCCCGCTGGCTCGGCGCGACCGAACCCCACGAAACAGGTCCAGCTGTCGTTGGTTTATTTCCGGTCGGTCGCCCAGGTGATGAGCGACGTGGCGGATGCGGTGAAGCACGCCCACGACGCCGGCATCGTCCATCGCGACCTGAAGCCGTCGAACATCATGGTGGAGCGGCCAGCCAAGGACGGGAGTGCCAGTAAGTGCTGGATCATTGATTTCGGCCTGGCGAAGTACGTGGACCAGAACGCGGGGGCGACGTTAACCGAGACGGCGAACGGCAACAGCGCGCTGACGCAAGGACCGGTGGGCACGCCGTCGTACATGTCGCCCGAGCAGTTCGCGGGAGAGGCAGGCCCGCAGGTGGACGTGTGGGGTTTGGGGACGACGCTGTACGAACTGCTGACGTTGCGTCGCTGCTTCGACGGCACGACGGTAGCCGAAGTCCGGGCAAAGGTCGAGGCTGGAGAACTGCCCCCGCCGCCATCCGGTGTCCCGCCCGACCTGCTAGCGATCGCGCGCAAAGCTCTCGCGAAGAAGCCTGAGCAGCGTTACGCCACGGCCGGGGAGTTCGGTGCCGACCTGCGCCGTTGGCTCAATTACGAGCCCACGCGAGCGCGGCCGGCCTGGCCGCTCCGCCGGGCTGGCATGTGGGCGCGGCGGAACAAGGGTTGGGCGGTCGCGGGTCTGTTTGCGGTTGTGGCCACTCTGGTGGTGACGTGGGTCGTAGTTAGGGCTGAAGAACGACGGATAATTTACGCCAACGATCTCGCTTCAAAAGAGGGCGAGCGGGCTACGGCAGCAGAAACGGGCGAGCGGAAGCGCGACCGGGAGGCGCTGCGAAGCGACCTTCTCCGGACCCTAATGACTGCGCGGGTCGCGGGCTGGCGAGAGGAGGCAGCAGGGCAGGTTCGGCGCATGGTTGCTAAAGCCGAGCCAAGGGACGCGGAGTTGCGCGACCTGGCCGCCGCTACCTTAATCGGATTGGATGCAAAGCGCCTTCCTGAGTTCAAGTTTGCCGCCACTTCGGTTGCGTTCGACCGCGACGGCAAGCGACTGTTCATGTACGAGCCGGGCAAAGGCGTTCACATCTCGGATGACTCCGTGAACGCACCAAAACTCGTCGAACAGCCAGGATCCGGCGGCCCGTTCGTCTTCCGAAAGGACGGCACGGCGTTGCAGTTGGTCATTCCCAAGGATGACCCTTCAACGCTCGTCCTTTGGGATGTCCTGGGGCAAAAGCTCGTTCAACGGTTCCGCTTCCCCGGCAGAAAACAATTTGCTCATGCCTGCGCCGCTGCGTCGGACTCCGATCTAGTGGTCGGCGCTGCTCACCGAGCGGACAGGGAGGGCTGCACCGTCGCGGTTTGGGAGGGGACGACGGGGAAACTGGTCTATGCCATGGCCGCGCCCGCGACCGTGACGGATGTCGCGCTGGCACCGGACGGCAGCCTCCTGGCAGTCGGTGATCCGGAAGGCCGGATCACCGTTCGCACTTTGCCCAATGGGGAGCCAATTGACCTGCCGCGATCAGGGAACAACAAGATCACCACGCTGGCCTTCGGGCGCGACCCGTTGCGGCGGGTCACGCCGGCCGGCCCAGGTGCCGGTTGGCTGTTGGCCGCTGGCGACATGGGCAGCCGCATCACCGTTTGGGATGTTGCCATGCGTGTGCCGCGGTGTTATTGCTTCGGTTCGGAAAACGGGATACACGCGATGGCCTTCAGCCCGGACGGTACCACCCTCGCCACCACCGGTCGCGAAGTCGTGAAGCTGTGGGACATCGCGACGGGCCGCCTGGTTCTCGACCTAGAAGCCAATCAATGGATGACCGATGTCGCCTTTTCACCCGACGGCACACGGCTGGCGGCGTCATCGCTCCCCATCTTCGGACACGCGGCAGTGAGCCTGTGGGAGTTGCATGACGGCCACGGCCTGCGATCGTTCCGCGGCTTGGTCGGGGCGGTCACAAAACTTAGCCTGTCGCCGGACGGTCGGCTTGTGGCCGCGCTTGCAGACGACTGGCACGTTGCGCTGTGGGAGCGATCGACCGGCCGCCTTCGCTTCGTGTTCGAGACCCCCAAGGGCTTTGTCAGCGACAACGCGGCCCTCGCCTTCAACGCCGACGGCAGCCGTCTCGCCTTCGCTTCCGGCAGTGCGGCGGTACTGTGGGATGCCGCGAAGGGCCAGATCGTTCAGCAATGGGACCTGCCGCCGGGCTACTCGGACCAGCTGGCTTTTCATCCCACAGGCAAGCTGATTTTGGCCCGCGTGGAGTGTCAAGACGGGAAGACCATTCCGTTTTCCCCGAACGATCCCAAGGTTCACCCCCGCGTCTTGCGCTTCCGTGATCTATTCGGTGAGAAACCCCGTGAGGCTTTCAAAGAAATCACGGATTTCAAATGGCACGTCTTTCACAGTGTAATGGCCTTGGATGGATCCCTCCTTGTGGTGGAAGGGGCGGCGGGTCCAGGGTTCGAGGGGCGCGCGATGAACGCCTACGACGGCATGACCGGCGCCCAGTTGTGGTCCCGCACCATAACGAGCAAAAGAGACGGCGCCAGGCCCCGACTGGACCCCAAGGGGCAGCTTCTGGCCTTTGAAACTTCCGAACGGACGATGATCGTCATTGACGCCCGCACGGAAAAGCACGTGGCGGCGCTGCCGAGAATATATAGCGAGTTCGGCCCTGGAGCTACGCTGCGGGCCACGTGCAACGACCATCCGCCCTTTGGCGTGTCGTTATTTCGCAGGGACGACCTGGCGCCTCTCGTCACCCTCGGGTTAAACGTCAACGTCGGCGACCTGAGCCTGAAGTTCGACGCCGACGGCCGGCACGTGGTCTGGGGCAATCGCGACGGGACGGTGACGTTGGCGGACCTCGACGAGGTTAACCGCCGCCTGGCCGAGTTCAAACTCGAATGGTGAAACGGCCTTGTTTCACTGCATACTTTAGCACCTTTCGCAAACGCCGGGGGCAGTGACTTGTCACTACCCCCGGCGTTTGCCAACTTGCCGGCGACTGCAACCGGTGAACCTGGGTTTGTAGCCGACGCCGCGCCAACACTCCTTCTACTCACTTCATCAACATCCTGCCGAAAAAAACTGCCTCCTCGGGGAAATGGCTGTAAGGGTTCGGCCCGCGCCGACGGGTAATCCTGGGGGAAGGGTTTCAGTCACCGGCGCCTGAACTCGTATTTAGGCGACACAGGCGGAGGAGTTGGTGATGGGCGAGTCACGAAATCTGACGGGCCAGTGCGGGAATTGCGGTTGCAAGCTGAAGGTTAAGTCGCACTCGGCTGAGAAAGTTGTGGCCTGTCTGAAGTGCAACTCCCAAGTCACCGTCGCCGCGGCAGCGGCTACTTCACAAGCGGCTCCGGGGCCAGCGCAGGCAAAGTTCCATGTTTTTCCATGTCCCAATTGTGGCAACCAAATGGAGGTCAAGCGCGGCTCGATCGGGAAGACCGCGATGTGCCGAGAATGTGAGCAAGAGATTCGCATACCCGGACCTCCAACTAGCCCTTAATCAAGCGAAGTCGTCGCCTCATGCGGCGTGAAATTTATCAAAAGACTCGAAATCCTTCGGCATTTCCGGGGTTTGATGAGTGTTACCACAATGCTCATCGCCCCAGCCCTGGAGGGATTTCGAGTGAACGCCCGA
>JBBRLG010000023.1:0-27207 GCA_038231495.1 Gemmatales bacterium
CCGAAGCGCCAGCGAGGGCCGGTCCCTCGCTGGCGCTTCGGGCTTGTGTCATTCCATGCCACGGGGAGTATAACATGAAAACCCTACGACGCCTCGGCATGGGCATAGCCCTTGCGGTCGTGACCTTCGGCGTCCGCGCCGCCGACCCGTCCGAAATCCCGGCGACCGGCGCTACTGACCCCAACCTCGTCAGCTTCGACAAGTTGATGACGACCTTTATTGCCAAACACGAATTGCCGGGCGGCGCCCTTGCCGTGGCGAAGGACGGCCGCGTCGTTTACAGCCGCGGCTTTGGCTACGCCGACCGCGACAAGAAAGACGCCGTGCGGCCCGAATCGCTGTTCCGCATCGCCAGCATTTCCAAGCCGATCACCGCAGCCGCGGTCTTGCAACTCGTCGAACGGAAAAAACTCAAGCTGGACGACAAAGTTTTCGACGTGTTGCAACTGGAGGAGCCGAAAGGCGTCCAGTTTGACGAGCGCTGGAGGAAGGTGACGATCTTGCAGCTGCTGCACCACACCGGCGGCTGGGACCGCGGCAAGTCGTTCGACCCCATGTTTTACTCGCCGGAAATCGTCAAGGAGTTGAAGATCAAGACGCCCGCCGACGCGCACGCCATCATCCGTTTCATGTTGCGGCAGCCGTTGGACTTCGACCCCGGCAAAGAGTATCAATACTCGAATTTCGGCTATTGCCTGCTGGGCCGGGTCGTCGAGAAGGTCGGCGGCAAGCCGTACGAGGAGTACGTACAGAAGCAGGTGCTGGCCCCGTTGGGAATCGAAAAAATGCGCCTGGGCAAGACCTTGTTGACGGACCGTGCCGCGGGCGAGGTGCGGTATTACGTTCCCAAGGGCGACCGGCCGCGGGCGATCCTGGGGCCGGACGCGGGCAAGCCGGTGGACGAGCCGTACGGGGCGTGGAACCTGGAAGCGCTGGACGCGCACGGCGGCTGGCTCGCGTCGGCGGAGGACCTGGTGCGATTCGCGTCGGCGTTCGACCACCCGAAGAAGTGCAAGATTCTGGGCGAAAAGAGTATCGAAATCCTGTTCGCGCGGCCGGAGGGCGCCCCTGGCAAAACCAAGGCAGGCAAGCCGGCCGAGACGTATTACGCCTGCGGTTGGGAGGTCCGGCCGTTCAAGGACGGGACGAGGAACACCTGGCACAGCGGCTCGCTGCCGGGCACCTCGACGCTGCTGGTGCGCCGCAGCGACGGCCTGACCTGGGCCGTGCTGTTTAACTCGCGGCACACGCCCGACAAAAAGGAACCAGCGGACACCATCGACCCGCTGCTCCATGAAGCCGCCGACGCCGTGAAGAAATGGCCGAAGTGAACTGGTTTGTCGCTTGCGGCTTTGCAATCGTGCAAAGCCGCAAGCGGCAAACTCATTCCTTCCACACAAACTCCCCCTCAGTCACACTCCAGTCGTTGCCGAAAAACCCCGCCGCCCGCACGCCCTCGACGCCCTTCGTCAGCGTCTCGGTGCCGAGGACGATGCAGTCGGGATACGCGACGCCGGAGACGAAGTACGGCAGCCGGTCGGTCAGCCGCGAGCCTGGCAACCCCGAACCGCTGACCACGCCGACCGACGCCTTGTCGCTGCCCGGCCGCGGCCGTACGAACAGGCACGCCAGGTCGTCGCCGCTGATTTTCTTATCGCCAACCGTCACCTCGCCGCGCTTCACTTGCACGGGACTGTTGCCCAATAACGCTTCCCAGGCGGCGTTGCTTTCCGCGTGACCGTAGATGATCGCGTTGCGGTTCGGTTCTTGCTTCGGGTCGAAATTCACGTCCGCCATCACGTCGATGGAACCGTTGCCGCGGTACCAAAAAGTCTCGGCGTCGTAACGCGCCTTGGCGAACGCCCAGGCGTTTTCCTCCTTCGTCCCCTTGGTGCCGTAGACGAAGATCATGCGGTTCCGAAACGCCTCCTTGAACGGGCCGCCGCACTGCGGGTTCTTCGTGCCGGCGGCTGGTGCCGAACTGACCACCCACTTGTCGCCGTCGCCCCGGAGCCAGAGCCGGGCTGTTTTTTCCGGCCAGGGTACGTCGTCGATCTTCTGGCCGTCCAGTTCCAGTTGCAGGGTTTTGGCCGGTTTCAACGCCGTGAGGTCGAGCGACAGCCGGGCGATATTTTTTGTCGTGCCGGCGAAACGGTGCTTGTCCGCGTCGCACTTCAGTGCCAAGGTACTCGGCTCGAAAGCCTTGATCTGGGCCTCAACGGTCGCCCAGTGACACACGGCTGACACCGACGGGCTGGCCGTCACGAAATGGACCGGCGGCAGGGTCGCCAGGTCCGGCCGTTTGTGGTCCAGGAGGAACTCGAACAACGGCGGCCAATCGACGCAGGCGTTGCCCCACCAGTGGCCGGCACCGGGCTGCTCGTGGTAGGCGAAATCGGGATGGAACGCGCCAAGTTGCTTCCGCATTTCGCGCGCCTGACCCACCGACACGTTGTCGTCGGCGTCGCCGTGCAGGACGTAAACGCCCTGGTTGGCGTAGTTGTGTTCCAAGGCCAGCGTCTCGCTCGCCAGACCGCCGCGGTAGAGCAGCGCCTGCATTGGCGTGGGATTGTCCGGGCGTTTGGTGCCGCCGGCGTAAGTGGCGAAGCTGATCCAGCCGGCACTCGGCGCGATGGCGGCGAAGCGGTCGGGGAACGTGACGCCGACGTGCCAGGTGCCGTGGCCGCCCATCGAGTGGCCGGTCAGGTAGGTGCGCCGCGGGTCCGTTTTAAGCTCCTTGCGGGCATGGTCGAGGACTTCCAGCGCGTCGAGCCGGCCCCAGTCTTCCCAATCGAAACCGTAGGGTCGGCGGTTCGTCGGGGCCACGATGTGACCGCCTTCCTTGCGGCCGTAAGCGGCGGCCTGGCCCACGCCCTCGACGCCCGCCCCGTGCAGCGTCAGGAACAGCGCCGGCCCGTCCTTGAATTTCTCCTGGTTTTTGTCCGTGACCGGGAGGGCTGGTTGCACGGCGTAGTATTGCACGCTGCCGTCGATGTCGCTGAGAAACGTACGCTTGTGCAGTTGTTCCGCCGTCACCTGGTTGACGTTGAATTTCGCAACGTCCAGGGTTTCCCAGGCGTCACCCTTCTTGCTCAACAGTTTGAGTTCCACGGCCTTGTTTTCGATCTTGGCGGCGTGCGAAGCCAGTTGAAAAGCTACTTTACGGATGCTCAAAGGAGGTATCATCGGCAAAGTGTTGCCGGCACCGTCCGCGCCATTCACCGCGACTTGCAGCGTTGGGTGTTCGAGCGGCCTGGTGTCGGCGTTAATGACCACCACGGCGCCCCAGAGCTTGCCGCTCTCCCCCAGCACATAGTCGGGCAGCGTGAGATCGCTGGCATTCAACAGCCCCCGAGCGGCCGGCTTGACGAGTTTGGCGTGGACCTGGCCGCGGCCGGCGAGGAAGAGCAGATCGTTGGTCCCCTTGTGCAGCAGCACGGGCACGCGGACGATGCCGTTGGAATACGGGTCGCCGACGCGCGGCTCGCCGTTGACGTACACCAGCGAATGACCGCTGGCTTCCAGGATGCAGACGCGCTCCGTGTCGCTGGCCACGTTCCAGTACAGGTAGCCGCCGCGCAGCGCGTCGTGCTGTAACGTGCCGTCCTTCGCCGTTGCCGTTTCCCAGGTTTGCTTCGCACCACCAGCCGGTGCTTGCACGGTGTCGCCCGCTTTCGGCACCGCCCAACGGCCCGCGACGATCTCCGCCTCGACCGCGTCGAGGTGCAAGGGCGACCGGCCCGACCGGCCCACCGGCTTGAGGACGAGGCATTGTTTCAGAACGATGTCCTTGTCCGCCGGTTCGTCGGCACACGCGGCAACCGGCGTTAACAGGAGCGGTACGACCAGCAGACAGGAACAAAGGTCGCGCGGCCGTAGGTACTGGCTCATGATGATTTCCTTTTTTCCAACGACGAATAGGGGGATGATACCAGTGCGAAGGGGTTGCGTCGATTTTTATCTTTTGTAGACAAATGCGGGCCGCGTTCGGCTCTCCATCCGTGAGTGAGGTAACGATTGATGCCGAAGCCGGGGAGCGACCCGCTGATCGCGGGACTGGTCGAAGGGCGCGAGGACGCGTTCGCCGCGCTCTTCGACCGCTTCGGCCCGTCGCTGCTGCGCGTCGCTTACACCCTGCTCTCCTCACGCCACGACGCCGAAGACGTGGTGCAAGAAGTATTCGTCGGCGTCGTCCGCGTCCGGCAAACGCTGGCAAACGTCGAGAACCTGCGCGCCTACCTGTTCGCGTCGCTCCGCCGGGCGGCGCTGAAACGGGCCGTCCGCCGCAAGGCGGAACGCGCGCTGCCGCTTGTGGACCAGGCCGCCCCCACACCCGACGACATCGGCACGGAGCGCTCACTCCAGCTGGAACGGGCCTTGCGCGTCCTGCCCGCGGAGCAGCGCGAACTGATCGCCCTCAAGGTGGACGGCGGCCTGACCTTCGCCGCGATTGCAGGCTTACTCGGCATCAGCGCCAATACGGCCGCAAGCCGTTATCGCTACGCCCTCGACATACTCCGCGCCGCCCTCCAGGAGTCGAGCCATGAACCCGACCGAACCGACCGACGATCTCGAAAGTGAGTTGGGCACCCGACCGCTGCCCGACACGAGTGGTCCCTATCGGCAGCGCGTGTTGACGGCGATGCGCGCGGAGTTGGCGCGACCGACCGTTCCTGATATTTGGCGATTCGCGGGCCTAGCTGCGGCGGCGGTGCTGCTGGCAATCAACTTTTCGATGAGCGTGGCGAATGACGCCGACTTCCGCCTCGCGGAAAGGCCTGCTCCCGCGGCGTTGACCGCGACGGTGCAGGAGTTACGCGCCCTGTCGCCGGACCTGTCCGAAGACGAAGCGTTTCGGCACGCGCTGCTCCTGCACGCCGGCGCGGGCGCGGCACCGGTCCCCGAACTGCATGCGTTCCCGACACGAATTCTTCTCAATAAGGAGCAATAGCGATGGGCTTTGTACTCATCTGGCTTGAAACCTTGGCCGCCGCGCTGCTGTTCGAGGCGACCGTGGCCGCGGTTTCGGCCCGGCGGGCACCGCGCTGGGGGTGGCGCGTCCCGCCCGTCACCGTCGCGTTCCTGATGCTAGTCGTCGCGGCTTTCACGTCCGCAATTGCCTGGATGATTTACGCCTACGGCTTCGCGTTCGGCCAGGGAGGTACGATCGTTGGACCCGTCGATGCCGCGGTCTGGAAGGCGACCACCGAACGGGCCGTGCCGGCGTCGTCGGTGTTCTTCCTGGTCGCGTGGACGAGCGGTTTTGGCATCGGGACCGGGTGGATCTGGTGGCACGGCCTGCGCCGGCGCGGCGAGCCGCGGGTGCCGGCCGCGGCAACGTGGCCGCGCGGCCGGCTGGCGACGGCCTGGGTCGTCGCGGTGCTGCTGGCCGGCATTACGTTTTCTATTCTCGACCAGGCGGCCAAGGTGCAACTCGCCTCGGTGCGCCAGGACGCCGGCGCTATCGCCCTGAACCACGCCCCGCCGCGCATTCCGGACCGGGAGAACGCGGCCCACGTCTACCGCCGGGCGTTTGAAATCCTGAAGCCGCTGGAACAGGTGCCCGAACCGTTGCAAGAAAAGACCGCCGCCTGGCGCAATTATGACAAGTCGAAATTCGACCCCAAGGACAAGGACTTGCGCGGCTATCTGCGGGCGCGCGAGCCGGGGTTGGTCCTGGTGCGCAAGGGCGCGGCGATGCCCGGCTGCTCCTTCGACTACAACTACCTCGACCCTCTTAAATTGCTGCTTCCGGAACTCCAATATCTGCGCGACGCGGCCCGCGACCTGGCCCTCGACGCACTGGTGAAAGCGACCGACGGCGACACCGAAGGGGCGCTGGCTGACGTGGCGGCACTTTACGGCATTGCAGGCCACTTCACCGACCCCCTTCTCATAACTCTGTTGATGGCGGTGGCCGTCGAAAAGACGGCCGACCGTGCTCTGGAGGACGTGTTGGCGCTGACAGCGCCGCTCCCCGGCGAATTGGCACCGCTGCCGCCGGAATCGACCACGTCGTATCAAATGCGGTTGCATCGCAGCCTGGAGATGGAAGAGGCCTTCGGCCTGACCGCGTTCGGGTGCCTCGGCAACGGTGACACGCGATGGCTCGTCGATTTCAAGGTGATCGGCGATGAATCGTTTATGGTGGACAACATCCTGATTCCCTTCTACCGGGTGTTCCTCCTTTCGGACGACCTCGCGGGCTACCGCGGCATGATGAAGGTCTATCAAGACGTGACCAAGTATCCCTATTACGAGGCGCCGCCGCAGTGGTGGCACCAGGAGGCCAAGGAGTTGATGTCCCGCGGCGGGGTCCTGACACGGCTCCTCATTCCCGCAACCAATCGGAGCCGGCGGGCGGCGGCGGAGGGCGACACGGCCCGGCGGCTGGCGCAGGTTGCCGTCGCGCTGACCTACTATCGCGCGGCAAAGGGCACTTATCCGCAAAACCTCGACGCCCTGGTGCCGGGGTATTTGCCGCAGGTGCCGCTCGACCCGTTCGACGGCAAGCCGTTACGCTATAAGCCCGACGGCAAGGGGGTAATGGTTTACAGCTCCGGTCCCGGCGTGGCCGAACAAACCCAAAGGCAGCCTATAACGGACAATATGGAGGGGCAAATGGTGTTTCGATTGAAACCGTGAACCCCGCGTTTGCCGCTTGCGGCTTTGCGGGACATTCCGCAACGCCGCAAGCGGCAATACCTCGATTCCGCCTGGAAAATCGTTTCAAACCCCGGTATCCTGACCTCATGGATGTTGCTCCCCCGGTCAATGAGGTCCCCCGTCATGGCGATGAGCCTGCCGGTCGTCAATCTTTCCACGGCCACTTTTGAATGCATTTTCGGTCGCGGCTGCGACGGCATCTGTTGCCAGAACGGCCGCCCCGGCATTTATCCCGACGAGGAAAAACGGATCACCAAGCACCTGCACAAGTTCCTCCCCCAACTGCGCCCCGAAGCGCAGAAACTCGTTCGCAAAGAAGGCTACCTGAGCAACCGCAAAAAGGGCGGCTTGCCGATGCTGCGCGTCTCGCAGGGGTGGTGCGTCTTCTTCAACCAGGGCTGCGTGCTGCACAAGGTCGGTGCGGAGGAGGGTGACAAGTACCGCTACAAGCCGGCCCCGTGCGCGCTGTTCCCCCTGGCCCGCAATGACAAGGGTGACTGGTTCGTCCGCCAACACGGCGTGGAGGGTGAGGGGTGGGACCTGTTTTGCCTGAACCCGGCGAGTAGCCCACTGCCGGCGTCCGAGTCGCTCCGGGACGAAGTCTCGCTGGCGGCACGTTACCCGGCTAAGGACGTGGTGACCGAACCCGCTGTCGGAGCCGCGACCGCAAGGGAGCGGTGAAACCCCCGCTCCCTTACGGTCGCGGCTCTGCATTGCGTTTCATTCTTTCCAAACGCTCAAAAAAAAGCCTGGAAGGACGGCGGAGAACGGAAACCGCCCCTCCAGGACACGGGAGACGCCTCGCAATTCATCATTCGTTTCCAAACGCCCGATTGTACAGGTTCGTAATGGCGCTCTTGGCCTCGCCCCAGTGGCGCGTGCGGGCCAGGCGTTCTAGCTGGCCCGCGACGGTTTCGCAATCCTCGGGCGTCGCCTCCGCGAAGGTGACGCCGGCGCGGCGCAACAGCGGGTCGTCGCGCAGCGTGTACAGCGGGATGGCCGTGCTCGTTTCCAGGTAACGGCCGTTCGTCTGCATGCCGAGGACCTGCTGCGTTTCCAGGTCGATGACGGGCGCGCCGGCGGTCTGGCCCAGCGGGGCGCAGTCGTGACGGAGCAGCTGCACCTCGGCGAAGTTGAACGTGCCCCGCAAGACGCCCGGCTGCACGCGCTTGACGTTGTACACGTCGCGGAAGATGCGCGTTATTGCCTCCGGCTCGTTGCGGCGGGCGTCGCGCACCGGGTAGCCAATCGCGTACACCGGCCGGCCTTCCGTCCGCTCCGGCGGCACCGAGGCCAGTGCGAGCGGCGACGGTGCCGCGCCGTTGACCTGCGGTCGTTCCACTTCAAACAAGGCCAGGTCGTAGCGGTCGTGGACGCCGACGACGGCGCGGACGCGGTAGCCGGCGCTGGAAACGCACTGGTGCGGCGAGCGGTAGTCCATCCAGGTCGTGATGCCGGGCCGAAATTGCCACTCGCCGCCGCGGTTCTCGATGAACAACTCGGCCGTGCGCCGGGTGGTCATGAGTACGTTGTCGGTGACGAGGAAGCCGGTGCCGGCCCAGTCGTATTCGGGGTGGCCGAGCAGTTCGATGCGGCCGACGCCGCGCTGGGCCGTTTCGATGGCTTCCCGCTGGTCTTCGAGCAGGTTCCAGAACGGCGGCACGGCGGCGAGGCTGTTTTCGCTCACCAGCACGGCGGGCCGGCCGTACAGCAACAGCACGCATTCCAGGGCGAACACTTCTTCCGGCGTCAGGTCGGTCGGCGTATTGCGGCCGGCCTTTTCCAGACCGTTGGCCCCGATTTCAAGCAGCTGCCCGATCGCCTCGCGCTGCTGGCCGCGCTCCGGTTCCCCGGCGGCCCGGCCGAAGTCGAAGGTGGCGGCGGTCAGGGTCGCGGCCTCGCTCTCGCGGCCGCCTTCTTCGCGAATCGTACGGCGGACGGCGGCGCGCAGGTGGGCCGGCTCCTGCCAGCCGCGTAGCTCCTGGCGGTCCTGGCGGATCATGTGCAGCACGTCATCGACCCGCTCGCCGAAATAATCGCACACCCGCTGAACGACCATTTGTCTACGATCCATCGAAAACCCCTCCGTTGGTTGGGGAAAGGCGCGGCCCTTCCCTTCCTGGTGCTAAACGACGCAAGCGGTCCAGCAGCCGAGCGTGCGAGAGCGTACGAACCGTACACGCGGGAGAGGTGTTCAACGGCGAAGGGCGCCCGGACAGGGGAAACGTTCGTTGCAGTGAGGCCGCACCACTCGGCAACGGCGTTGCCACCGGGTCGAAGTGGCGGAAGCGTGGGGCGTCCTGCACGACGGTGTACACCGTTGACTTCTCCAACCTTCCTTGATTCGCTTGTTCCGCAGGTGGGTATCGTAACCCCCGAAAAGGTGATGTCAAGCAAAACTTTGAATTTTTACCCGGAGATTGTTCGCCGCTTGCGGCTTTGCATTTTTGCAACGCCGCAAGCGGCACCCGACTTACTTCTTGAACTCGCTGTCGTCGAGCTTCTCCAAGTACTTCGATTCCGTGACTTCAGCCTCCATGAACTTTTCGCCGTCGCGTTTGACGAGAACTTTCTTGGGAGTGGAGATGCCGTCCTTGTTCGGCTTCTGGTACTCCAGGACGACCCGCTCCTCGGTGAACTCCTTGCCGGACATCGGATCAGTGCCGCGCCGTTCAACCTTGGCGAGCAGGCCGGTCTCCTTGTTGAAATAGAGGCTCAGGTCCTTGTGGCCCTTGGACGAAATGCGGAGGCCGACGGCCGGCTTGCCTTCGACCTTGACCTCACCTAGCGGCGACACTTCGTAATCCTTGTCCTTGGTCAAGGCCACGAGCCGGGAGGCCTTCATCGCGTACTGGGCGTCCTTCAGGGCGGCCTTGATGGCGTCGGTGATCGGCACGTCCTGGCCGCCGGCCTCGATGGAAGCCTTGTCGCCGTTGGCGATGGTAACAACCGTGACCTTCTGGCCGGCAACGTCCAACTCCATCGTCTCCTTGAACTTGTCCGGCTGCATCATGGAAACTTCCTGGGTGAAGTCCACCTCGCCGGCACCCGGGATGATGAGCTTACCCTTCGATTTCGACTGGGAGGCCTTGAACTTGGTCAGCGCCTCCTCGCCGCCGTGGGCCTTGACGGCCTTGGCGAGGATGGCCTTGGCGTCGTCGTCCGCGGCGCGAGCGCCGGCGGCGCAGCCGAACAGAACGGCGACGGACAGGAGGGAGAAAAACACGCGACGCATGAGACGTCTCCTTTGCACGAACGTGGGGGGGTTGGAATGCGCTTGCAAGAGACATTGTGGGAACCTAATCGCGCGGAGGCAACTGCGGCACGCGGGTTTGCCAGGACGAGCATCCTTATGCTTGCTTGTCCGCGACAGTGTGGGATAATCATTCGCAGCCTCGCCCCGCCTGCCGAAAGGTGTCCGCGCCATGACCACGCCGCCGTTTCCCACTGCCGAAGCCACGACGATTGTCACGCCGTCAGCCGCGGCAGCCGTCGCCGCCGAGATGCCCACTTTGCAAGGTTACGAACTCTTCGCCGAGTTGGGCCGCGGCGGCATGGGCGTCGTCTACAAGGCGCGCCAGGTCGCCCTGCAACGCCTCGTCGCCGTCAAAATGATCCTCGCCGCACAGCATGCCGGGGCCGACGACCTCGCCCGGTTCCACACCGAGGCCGAGGCGGTCGCCCAGTTGCAGCACCCCAACATCGTGCAAATCCACGAGATCGGCACGCAGGACGGCCGACCCTATTTCTGCCTCGAATTCGTCGAAGGCGGCACTCTGGCGCAAAAGATCAAGGCGGACCGACCCGGCCCCCGCGCCGCCGCCGAGTGCGTCGCGACGCTGGCGCGGGCGGTCCATTTCGCCCACCAAAGGCACATCGTCCACCGCGACCTGAAGCCCGGCAACATCCTCCTGACGCCGGACGGCCAGCCCAAGATCACCGACTTCGGCCTGGCCAAGCGCCTCGACGCCGTCGGCAGTCAGACGCAGACCGGCTCGGTCCTCGGCACGCCCAACTACATGGCCCCCGAACAGGCGTCGGGACACGGCAAGGAGATTGGCCCGGCCACCGACGTTTACGCGCTCGGCGCGATCCTCTACGAAATGCTGACCGGCCAGCCGCCCTTCCACGCCGAGTCGCCGTTCGACACCATTCTGCAAGTCCTCGAACAGCAGCCGCCGCGGCCGCGCCACTTCAACCGCTCCATCGATGCCTCGTTGGAAGCGATCTGCCTGAAGTGCCTGGAGAAGTCGCCGCGCGACCGCTACCCCTCGGCCCAGGCGCTGGCCGACGACCTGGGCGCCTACCTCCGCGGCGAACCCGTGCTGGCCGACGCGAACACCGTCGTCCGGGTGATGCACCTCTTGTTGCGCGAGAGCCGGCACACCGAGGTCCTGTCGCGCTGGGGCAAGGTGTGGATTTGGCACGCGGCAATAACGTTCCTCCTTTTTTTCACGACGAACGTGCTGCTGTGGTCGGGCGTCGAGCAAGGTTGGCCGTATGCGCTCCTGTGGGCCGGGGGCTTCCTCGGCCTGGGCGCGGTCGTGTGGCATTTCCGCTTTCGCAACCACTTGCCGTTGACGCCGATCGAATGGCAACTCGGCCAGGCGTGGGGCCTGTTCGCGGCGGCCAGCGTGCTGACCGGCGTCATAAACTATATAATGGGTCTCAAGACGCTGCAATTATTGCCGCTGGTGGTGCTGGAATGCGCGTTGGCGTTTGGGTTCATGGCGACGGTGGTCGGCGGTTCGTTTTTCGTGATGACGGTGGCGTGCGCCGCGCTGGCCGTGGTGATGGCGTGGACGCCGGACTACGGCCCGGCGCTGTTCGGCGTCGGCTTCGGCGTCGGCTTGCTGTTCCCCGGTTTGAAGTACGCACGGGCCAAGGCCAAATAAATGAAACCACGGAAGACACGGAAAACACGGAAAAAAGACAGAAGGCATTGGCATTGGTCTTTTTTCCGTGTTTTCATTCTCCGCCCCGAAGGGTAGGAAGTGTCATGGGTGCGACCGACGAGGTAGGCTCCAACCGGGGCCGCTGGATGGCGTTGACGGCGGCCCTGCTCGGCTGGATGTTCGACGGCCTGGAAATGGGCCTGTTCCCGCTGGTCGCCCGGCCGGCGCTGAAGGAGTTGCTGCCTCGCGGCCCCGACGGCACCGTCGCCGACAGTGACGTGGCCTTGTGGTTTGCCGGCGCGACCGCGGCGTTCCTCGTCGGCGCGGCGACCGGCGGCGTCCTGTTCGGCTGGCTCGGCGACCGGCTCGGCCGGGTCCGCGCCATGACGCTCAGCGTCCTCACTTACGCCGTTTTCAGCGGCCTGTGCGGCTTGGCCACCGCGCCGTGGCAGATCGTCGTCCTGCGTTTCATCGCGGCGTTAGGCATGGGCGGCGAATGGTCGCTCGGCGTCGCGCTCGTCATGGAAATCTGGCCGAACCGCTCGCGCGGTCTGCTCGCCGGCCTCATCGGCGCGGCGGCCAACGTCGGCTACATGCTCATTGCGCTGGTCGCGTTGGGCCTCCGCTACGTCGTGGCGGACACCAGTTCGACCTGGCGAATGCTGCTGTTGCTCGGCGCGACGCCGGCGGTGCTGACGTTTCTCATCCGCATTTTCGTCCCGGAGTCGGAGCGCTGGAAGAACGAGGAGCGGCGCGGGGCCACGTCGAACTGGATGACTCGGGATCTGCTAGGCGTACTCGTCGGCTGTGGCGGGGCGATCCTGATCATCTGCCTGTGGTTGGTGGACGTGCCCGCCGCCCTTCGGTCGCTGACGGGGGCGACCGTGCCAGCGGAGGGCGGCTTCGGTGCGGTCGAAGGGACGGCCCTGGCGCTGCGGGTCACGGGAACTTTGCTCGGTCTCGCGGTGGTGACGGTCGGCTATTTGTATCCCATCACGCAGTTCCTGAAGCGCTCCGCCGCCGCGATGCCCGGCGCGGCTCAATCTTCAGCACCCGTCATCCGCACGCTGCTTTTGGCCGCGTGCCTGAGTGGCGTGCCGTTGTTGGCGACCTGGGGTTCGATCCAGTGGGCGCCGACGTGGGCGGACCAGCTGACGCAAGAGGCGGAAAAGCAAGGTGCGCCGCCGGTGCCGGAGGCGAAAGCGTATACACAATTTTGGTCTGCGTTCGGCGCGGTCCTGGCGTGCGTCGGCGGCGCGCTGCTCGGCAACTGGCTGGGGCGGCGCGTGGCCTATGTACTTCTGTGCGTAGGGGCGCTGGCATCGACGCTTTTCTTCTTCCAGGGCAACAGCCATTTCGGCGTGCAATTCCTCGCCTCGGCGTTCCTGGCGGGGGGGCTAAGCGCATCGTTTTACGGCTGGCTACCCCTGTATTTGCCGGAGTTGTTTCCGACGCGATTGCGGGCGATCGGTCAAGGTTTCGGCTACAACTTCGGCCGCATTCTTGCCGCCGTCGGCGTGTTGCAGTCAAAGAACATCATGGACCTCTTGGGCGGGGCGCACGACTACGCGAAACCGTGTTCGATCCTGGCGTGCATTTACGTCGTGGGCATGGTCACCATCTGGTTCGCGCCGGAGACGCGTGGTAAGCCGCTGCCGGAATGACCTCCAGAACCCAGGTTATCCCGCGAACATGTCATCGACAGCCATGTGCCATCCCGGAACGGCGGGTTCGGCGTCCGCCGTGTCGCCGCGGCCGTAAGTGGTGTCCGGCTCGGTGGGAGCCGCCGCCCGATAAACCGCGACCGTTTCAGCCTCCGGGTCAACGTCCCACACCACCGCCGTCCCCGCGGCGAAATAGTCTTCGCGTTTCGCGGCCATTTCGTTCTCGGCGGCGGGGCCGTAATCGTTCTCACTTCGCACCTCGACCGCGAACGTCGGTGCCCCTTCGATAAAGCGCATTCGATTCGGGGGGCGCGGGCCGACGTAATAGGAGGCGTCCGGCGAAAACGACTCGCGGCCGGACGGCAGTTCGGGGACCGCGAATCCGATCCCGTCGGCGGAAGCAATTCCCCGCCTCGTGGCCCGCGCGTGCAGGCGCAGGCTAACGAAAATCTCTCCCGCTACCACACTCGGCAAATCTCCGGATGCCATAAAGCGGATGACCCTCCCTCCGATGAGTTCCGCCTTACCTTCTTCTTGGTAGAGGTCATCCAGCGTGGCCCGCGGTGTCGGCACGATCATTAAAGGACTCTCCTCGTTCGGCACGAAACGCAAACCGCATACACCCTAGCGTACACCAGCCAGTGCCGTTCGCAAAAGCGCAATCCGCCCGAAAACGCCTCCGGCTTCGGTCGAGCCGTCTTTTTTCCAGTCCCAACGAAAAATTGCTTGCCCGCCCGGCCGGCAACATCCATATCTTGAACAGAGAACCCCAACGCGGCCGGACGAGGCAGGAGCATCGACTCATGACTGCGCGCGAAGTCCACTGGCACGAAGGCATGTTCCTGCGCCCGCACCAGTTGCAGGCGGCGCAGCGCCACGCCAGTACCCAGTTACACACCAGCTCCCTCTGGGACCAGCACTACAACTGGGGTCTGCGCGCCATCGAGGTCGAACCCGACGCCCTCGCCAACCACCGCGTCGTCGTCCGCGCCCTGCAAGCCCGGCTGCGCGACGGCACCCTCGTCTCCGTCCCCGACGACGGCGTCCTGCCCGCGCTCGACCTCAAGCCGCTGCTTACCGGCGATAGCACCTTAACGCTCTTCCTCGGCGTGCCCGTCGTCCACGTCGGCCGCGCCAACGTCGCCGGGTCGCAACCGGCCGAGGGCGGCCGCTACCTGCTGGACACCCTCGACCTGGAGGACGAGAACACCGGCCTCAATCCGCAACCGGTCGAGGTCCGCCGGCCCAATTTGCAACTCCTGTTGTCCACGCAAGACCACGCCGGCTACGAGGTGCTGCCGCTGGCCCGCTTCGAGAAGTCGGCCGGTGCCGACGGCACGCCCAAGCTGCAAGCCGCCTACATCCCGCCGCTGTTGGCCTGCGACGCCTGGACGCCCTTACTCGGCGACGTGCTGCACGCCGTCTACGACCGCGTCGGCCGCAAGATCGACATCCTCGCCGACATGGTCCTGTCCCGCGGCATCTCGCTGGAAACCCAGTCGCAGGGCGATGCGCTCGTCGTCAACCACCTGCGCGTGCTCAACGAGGCGTACGCGCTACTCAACGTCCTGGCGTTCGCCCGCGGCATCCACCCGCTGACGGCGTATTACGAGCTGTGCCGGTTCGTCGGCCAACTCGCCTTCTTCGGCACGACCCGGCGGCCGCCGGACTTGCCACGCTACGACCACGACGACCTTGGCGGCTGCTTCTATGCCGTCAAAAAAGAAATCGACGCGCTGCTTTATGACGTGAAGGAGCCGGACTACAAGTCGCGGCCGTTCGAGGGGGCCGGCAAGCGCATGCAGGTGGCATTGGAGCCGTCGTGGCTGGAGGCGCAGTGGCAGATGTACGTCGGCGTCAAGACACCGGTCAAGCCGGAGGAGTGCGTGGCGATGCTGACCAAGGGCCAGCTGGACATGAAGATCGGTAGCTCCGAGAAGGTGGACCGTATCTTCCAGATGGGCGCCGCCGGTCTGAAGTTCACGCACACGCCGACGCCGCCGCGGGCGTTGCCGTCGATCCCGGGGATGAACTATTTCCAGGTGAGCCGGGACGGCGACGAGTGGCAGAACGTCCGGCAGACATTGACGCTGGCCATCCGGTTGAACGAACTGAAGATCGCCGGTAACATTCAGGGGCAGCGGACCTTGACCATCCTCAAGAGCGACGGTCAAACGACGACCATGGAATTCACCCTGTTCGTGGTGAAATAGCGAAGAATGAAACCACGGAATACACGGAAAACACGGAAAAAAGACAGGAAAAGCCAAGAATCAATCCTGGTCCCAGGGCAGCAGCTTCTTTTGCATTCCGTCTTTTTTCCGTCTTTTCCGTGTATTCCGTGGTTTCACTCTCGCCTTCTCAGGAACCCTCGATGCGCGAAGAAATCGCCGACCTCGTTTACCCGATCGTGGCCTACGCCGTGCAGACGCTCCAAAGCGTGCAGCACGGCGACCGCGTCGATATGAACGCCGTCCAGTCCGAGTTGCGCGGCCGGCTCAAGACCGCTAGCGAAGCCCAGCGCTGGCCGGACTTCGGCGGCGACGGCGACCGCTTTCTCGGCATCCGCTACGGCCTCACCTGCTGGCTCGACGAAATTTTCCTCCGCGACTCGCCCTGGCACGCCGAGTGGAACGAGCGCAAGCTCGAAGAATCGCTCTACGGCAGCAACGAGCGCGCCTGGAAATTCTGGTTCCAGGCGAAGCTGGCCCAGGCGCGGCCCGGCACCGACGCTTTGGAAGCGTACCACCTGCTCGTCATGCTCGGCTTCCGCGGCGAGGGGCCGGAAAAACCGGAGACGATCGAGACCTGGCGCGACGCGGCCGAGGCCCAGCTTACGCGGGCGCAAAGTCAACCGTGGTCCGGCCCGCAGGAGTTGCAGCCCGACATGGTGGTGACGCCGCGCCGCGGCCGCGAACGGATGCGTACCGTCATCATTCTGCTCATCGGGGCGGCGGCCATCGTGGTGCCCTTCGCGTCGTTCTTCTTATTTTGGCAGCTGAATCCGAATCGCTAATGGAGCACCGATGGGCGGAATCCTGACGTGGATGCTCGACAAAATCCGAGGTGCCATCGGCCTCCTGCTGCCGATCGCGGGCAAGGCGGCCGGCGCGCCCGGCCTGGGTAAGGGCTTGCGCTGGGCGATTCACGTCATCGTCGTCGTCGCCGTCCTCGTCGGCCTGCACTTCCTCAACCAGTGGTTGGGACTCTACAACGGGCTGTGGGGCCAGGCGGACCTGCTGCGCTTCAACTGGCTGCCGCTCCTGTTTGTCATCAGTTATGTGCTGTGCTGGCTCGGCTGGTGGCTGTGGACACTGCTGGTCACCGAGGACGAGCACACTGAGTTCCCCGACATCACCGAGGCGTGGGACGAGGCCCGCGAGACGCTGGCAAAGGCGGGCTTCGACCTGCGCGAGATGCCGTTGTTCCTGGTCGTCGGTCGCGACGAGTCGGGCCTGGAGCCGCTGTTCCAGGCGTCGAAACTGCAATTGCAAGTTAAACAAGTCCCGCCGCGTGCCGACGCGCCGCTGCACGTTTACGCCTCGCCGGAAGCGGTCTTCGTGACCTGCGAAGGCGCGTCGCTCCTGGGTAGGCAAGGCTCGTTCCTGATCGGCGCGTCCACCGGCGCCAGCGCCAACCCCGGCGCGGCGATCTTCGACGAGGACGACCCGCTCAACAAGACCAACGCCCCGATCAACGCCGGCGGCGCGGTGTCCGAACTGATGGCGATTCGCGACCGCGCCCTCAAGCAGGGGCGTGCGTTGAGCGCCGAAGAGCAGCGCAAGATGCGCTCCCTGTTGCGCAAGGACCAATTGCAACAATCGCCGATCCGCAACCCGGAGGAGGTCGCGACGCAGGGGGCGCGGTTCGAGCACCTGTGCCGGCTGATCGTCCGCGACCGCGCGCCGTACGTGCCGATCAACGGCGTGCTGGTGCTGCTGCCGCTCGCCGCGACCGACAGCGACCAGGACGCGCTCGACACCGGCGCGACGTGCCAGCAAGACCTGGAAGTGATCCACCGCGTCTTGCAGGTCCACACGCCGACGTTGGCGCTCGTGTGCGACCTGGAAACCGCGCCGGGTTTCGGCGAATTCATCGAGCGCTTTCAGGACAAGCAAAGGCACCAGCGCGTCGGCCACCGCAGCCCGATGATTCCGGACCTTGACACCTGGGCCGGCAAGGGCGACGGCGAACACAAAGCGCGGGCGGCGATGCTGGACGGCCTGGCGCAGTGGGTGTGCAGTTCGGTGGTGGCCGGCTGGGTGAGCAAGCATTTCCGCATGGAAGCCGTGGGCCGCGACGACGTGACGACGGTCACGCAGGCCAACGCCCAGTTGTTTCTTTTCATGAACGAAATGCGCGAGCGCCGCCGGCGATTGGGCCGACTGCTGGCGCGCGGTTTTGTCCTGGAGAACAACGTGCCGTTGTGGTTCGGCGGCGTCTACGTCGCCGGCACCGGCCCGGACCCGGAAAACCAGCAGGGTTTCGTCGCCGGCGTCTTCCGCCGACTGATCGAAGAGGAGAAAAAAGGTCTGGTATCGTGGTCATCGAACGCCCTGGACGACGAGGCGGGCTACCAGCGCTGGGTCAGTTTGGGCCAGGTCGCGCTGGGCGTGTTCGTGGCGGCGGTCGTGGTCGTCGGGGTAGTCGTGTGGTTGTGGTCGAGGAAGTAAAATAAGGCCGGAAGCGAAGTGTTCGCGCGCAATCTCTCTCCCGCGATTCGCCCGCACCAGAGGTTGTAGAGCGCCATGAAACGTATCGGCATCCTGACCGCCGGCGGCGACACGCCCGCCATCAACGCCACCATTCACGGGGCGGTCGTTCGCGCCTGCCAGCGCAAAATCGAAGTGCTCGGCTTCATCAAGGGCTTCAGCAGCCTGTTCAACCCGCGCGTGCCGCACGTCCTGCTCAACCCCCTGTTTACGCCGATCCCCGAACTCGACCCGACGCGCGGCGGCACCCTCATCGGCGCCTCGCGCGACTACGTCGATGCCGAGGACGCCCCGGCCATCGGCCTGATCGTCGAGCGCTTGCAAAAGCTCCGCATTGAGGGCTTAATCTGCATCGGCGGCGACGGCACCCTCAACGGCATGCAAGCCCTGTCGAGCCACCTGCCCACCGCGCTGGCCCCCAAAACCATCGACAACGACCTGGGCCTGAACTACCGCCACGAGCCGGACGAGTGGAACCGCGCGGAGTGTGCCGAGCCGCCCGGCTACCGTTACGCCCGCAACCCGTCGCGGACGCGCTTCGACCTGGAACACATGGTCAACTACGTGACGCCCGGCTACGCGACGGCGGTGTTCGTCTCGGCCCAGGGCGTCGAGCGTATCCGCACCACGGCCGAGAGCCACCGCCGCATCGCGATCATCGAGGTCATGGGCCGGCACTCCGGCTACCTGGCCCTGGGTGCCGCCTACGGCCAGCCCGACGTGGTGCTGGTGCCCGAACAGCCGTTGCAGATCGACCGCCTGGTGGAGCGCGTGATCGAGGTCTACGAACTGCAAAAGAACGTGGTGATCGTCTGTGCCGAGGGCATCGTGGACGAGGAGGGCCGCGAGCTTGGGGCCGAGGTCGCCTCGACGGACCCGGCGGGCAACAAGGTGCTGAGCGGCGCGGCGGAGGCGTTGCGCCAAGTCCTCATCCGCCGGCTGGGCGACACGTTTTTCACGAGCAAGCGTCGCAACGAGTCGGCCAAGGCGGCGATCTTCACTCGAAAAGTCGGCCACACCCAACGCGGCGGCCGGCCGATCTTATTCGACCGCTTCTACGGTGCGCAACTGGGCGGCCACGCGGTGGACTTGTTGTTGGAGGGGCACGTCAACGGCGTCTCGGTGCTGAACTGGAACCGGGAGCGCGGCTTCCATGTGGCGGGCGTAGATGCGAACGACTTCCGCGACCGCTGGGGTCTGATCCACGCCCGACCGCTGCACCCGTCGTTCTACGACCCGGAGAATCTACGTCTATCGCCGACGGGTGTGAGTTATTTGCTGCCGATCTTCGCCAACGCGATTGGCCCCGACGACATGGAATCGCTCCGGCAAACGCTGTTCAAACCCGGCAACCTGACGCAGCCGTACCATTCCGTCAACGTGGATGTAAATAAGCGCATTTCGTATTTGGATTGAGGGCGCGATTGGTTGCCAGATTCGACCCTTGCCATGCCAACTCCCTGCGGCAGGGGTCGGTCGCACGCCCTCTCCAAGAGCTGCGGAGTAGTTTTCTTAAGCCTATAGCATAAAACGGGTTACTTCACATCGCGCCCGCGATTTCGACCCTCGCCAATCTGCACCCTTGCCACCAAAAAAGCGACCCTTGCCAACGGAAAACCTGGGTCGGGAATCGGTGTGCGTTCATTTTTCGGTGGGTGCGAAAACTCGACTGACACCTGTTGTCAATCGGGCGAGCCAGTAGACGGTCATACGGGCGGGGTGCCCCCACGGCACCCGGCAACAGCTAACCGCCAAACGCTTGAATCATGACTTCACCCACAGTTTCGGCTAGAATGTTCGTTGTTGCAAAGCAGCAGCGCCAAATAGTTCGACGGCCGAGATTGGGCGTGTTAGCGACTTCCGTAGAGTGGTGCCGGAATGCCCGATGACAGTCAAACCCTGAACGAGATGGAAAATTCGCATCGGGGGCGGGTTCAGGCCCAAGGCGGTGGGACCGAAAAGTCGGAATCCTGGGCGCAGAACAAACCGCCGACCGTTAGGAACGTTTTGGGAAAAGTGGATCGCCTGGAAGGCCAATTGACACCCAAGGAGCGGTTGGACAGGGAGCAACCTTTGCTTGCCATGCGGACATACCTCACAAACGCTGGCAACAAAGGGGGTATTTGGGCTATCCCAAAAGCGTTTAAGAAGTCGTTTCTAAAACGCGGCTCGGACGACATTCGCGTTGATCTGGAAGTGCATAAAGGCGCGGCCTGCGTGCCAGAGCCGCCCGGCGACAATTAACTATCGAGCGCCAACGACCATGAATGTCCCCTATCCCAACTTTTTGACCGACCCGCAGGAGTATCAAGCCGCGCAGGCGTTGTGGCAAAAGCGCTGGAACAACTTGATTGAACACCGTGGTGAAGCCAACCTTTGGAAATCCCCCTGGCTTGGAACCACCTTTGCAGACGGCACGCCAATGCTGGACGGGAATCCGATCTTTTCGGCGTACTCCCTTGCCAGGCGGCGGGGTATTCGGATCATCCAGTTTGAACTGGTAAATGATCCAAAAGAGATGTCGGTATGGATCGACAAGTTCGCACCGAATGAACCAGAGGAAGTGAGCGAGTTGGTAATCGCCTGTGTTCTGAGCGACGAAACGCTACATACTGCGATCAATTTGATGGACCAGTGGATCACCTTGGGTGAGGTTCGACTTGTGAGATCGGATTACCGTCAGGTCATTCCAAGCCCTTCCCGTGAAGCACGCCGACAGCAGTTGGAAATGACAGCCGATGCAGCCTGAATGCATCAGGAGAGATGGTAATGGAAGAGATTAAGTTCAATGGCGTGTGGTGGCTACCAGACAACCCGTCCCAGAAAATTGTCGGGGTGCTGGAGTTCACAAAAAAGCATGGCTTCCAATTATCCCTGACTGGCGTACTTGGCGAGCGAACGGCCGCCCTGAGAGAAAAGCGGCTTCCAATAATACTCGGTAACGTATGGGACTCCGATTTGGGTGAAAAGGTAACGCTAAAAGACTGCTGGGTTAATAAATTCAGTCTCGGTTCTTTAGGATTGCCTCGGGAGGAGTATCAAGTGGAACTGGCATTCGTCGGTGACCACCTGGCCAAGGAGGAAGACTTCTTATTTTCGGCCCTACGGGTATCTTTTAGCGGATTATCGAGCTGGGCAGCTAGGTACTCGGGGTTGAGTCATAGCGACATTCCAAGGACGATGGACCATCCGGCAGGTGGATTTGAATTGAAGTGGGTGCCGAGTAAACCGATTGCCGGGGAAATTCCCGGTGGCAATATCCGCTTGGTACTTGGTTCGACTAGATCGTTTCCGTCCGTGCGGGAGGTTACGGTCAAGGAGAATCTTCGATTCGTCATCACCACTGACCAACCGCTCGCTTCCGAAGTTATCCACATGAAGTACGTCTTCCCCTTAGAAAACTTCTTAACGCTGGCGACCGGCCACCCTAATGCCCTGCTCTATTACAGCCTCCGTCAACCTGGCAGTCAAGAGGACATCCACGTTATGGGACGACGGGTGTTCGACGACTCTGACGCCGCGACAGACTTACTTCCGCATAAGATGATCTTTTCACTGGCCGACGTAGCGGATCGGGCAATCCCGCTGATCGGCCGCTGGTTCGAGGTGTGTGAGCGTCTAAGAGGCGTTTGCAACCCTTACTTCAGCAGTCTCCTCCAGCCGAACATTTTTGTCGACCTTAGATTTTTGACCGTTTTCCAGTCCCTTGAGGTTTACGCGCGAAGCCGAGGATACGGCGACGTCCAGCATCCCGGGCAGCATCTTAGCGAGCAATTCACAAAATTGCTTGAAGACCACTGGGCGTGCATCGATTCTCTGTTTTTTGAGAATAGTAGTTCAGGGGCTGCAACTGAGTTAATGCGGTACAGGAATTTTGTAGTGCATCGGGACTCTGGCTTGGGCGAGCAGTCGAACTACGGCGAAACCCTGTTCTGGTGGACTCAACGTCTCAGATTTCTGTTAACCGCGTGCTTACTGACAGAACTCGGCATTCCGGCGGACGAGCAAACGACGTTTTTCCGCCGGAATGAACTGTTCACACACATAGTTGGACTAAAGGGTTAAACCCTGGCAGAATTAACGATCCCACGCGTCCTTCTCCTGCTGGAGGTGCCGTTCGTACGCTTCCCAGGTTCAGAAGGCGCGCGGGCCGGGCGGTAGCGACTCAACAAGCTCCAGCATGGAAATCCGGCCCAGCTCCGGCCTTTTCGGCAAGACCACGATGACCTCGACCGTGACGCCTTCGGGAAGGTCCGGGTCACTAATCTCAAGGCGATGGCCTGGCAGGACGGTCGTTCCCATGCGCAAGGTGGTTTGCATAGGGATTCCCTCCGTTTTGGTTCAGACGCGATGCGGCGCGGAGTTGGCGAAAGGTCATGGCTGTAGCCCTTTCTTTACCGCATCGATGCCCGACCTCATTGTTCTTCCGGTTGGTCGATCGACCATGGCTTTGATGGTACACCATGAAATTCCGTCAGCCAACGCGGGAATTTCATGGTCGCCGGTGTAGCTCCACGGCTCGGGGGACGGCCTCCTTGTCGGTGCTGGTGGGGTATCGGGGGAGCTAGATTCGTAGCCTTCGGAGTGCCGACCGCCCTTTGGAGTGCGGCGGCTCGACGCCGCTTTCTTTCTTGCTTTGGAGTGCGGCGTCGAGCCGCCGCACTCCAAAGGACCTGCTTGATCTTGCACTAGACTCATGGCTTCTTGCTGTTCCAAGCGTTGCCGCTACCACCCCGCGCTGGCAAAGTCGATGCTCCAGTTCCGATCGTCTTTCGTTTCGCGGCCGACCAATTGAGGAAAATGGAGCGTCGCTGCGGTATAATGCCGCAACCAGCGGCTGACGGCGGTGGTCGTTGGCAAGGCAGTTCGCGGGTGTTCTGCATTCCGACTATCCGCCATCCACCGCCGACGGGTGCTAAATGGCTGCCGAGCGCTCCGACAAAACGGCGATCGACTACGTCCTGCTGATCCTCACGCCGGCACTCATCATGACGCTGGTCGGCAGCCTCGTGTTCTTTCTCATCGAGGTTCTGTACGCCGGGGCGTTCAAGGACCGGCTGCGGCTGGCGTTCTTCTGCTACGTCTTCGGCGCGGTGCTCGTCGCGCGCATCTCCATGACGGCCGACATCGCCGCCCGCGCACCCATTTACGGGGGCATCCTCGCCGTCCTCGGCTGGGTCGTGTTGCTGGTTTACATCCAATACGATTCAGACAGCCCGGTCGGGCCGTTCGGCTGGCTCATCAACCTGGTCCTGATCGGCATCGTCTGGTGGAGCACGCACCGGCTCACCTGGGATTGCACAAACGTCGATCGGGAAGGCGACGACGAGGGCGAAGGGCTGCTCGAAGCGGCGGGGCTGGAGCCGAAAAGCGCCCGCGTCGAAGACGTAAAGGCGAAAGCGGAGGTCGAAGCGCAGGACCCGCCGGGCGTCGGCGGCTGGTGGGCGCGCTACCAACGCTACCGCGAAAAGCGCAAAAAGAACCGGCCGCTCGGCGTCTGGGTCGTCTACTTCGCGTTGGCATCGTTGCCGATCTTCGGCCTGGGCCAGGCACTCCTGGAAGTGGAAGACGCGGGCCGCCGGGAGACCGTCTTCTGGCTGATGGCGGTCTACGTCGCCAGCGGGTTGGCGCTGCTGCTGACCACCTGCTTTTTGAGCCTGCGCCGCTACCTCCGGCAACGCAACGTCGATATGCCGGTCAAGATGACGGCGACCTGGCTCCTCACCGGCACCGCGATTATCGTCGTCTTACTCCTGTGCGGGGCGCTGGTGCCGCGGCCCCAGGCCGAGTATTCCGTACTCGACATGACCCCCCTGCGCTCCGAGGGCCGCCAAGCCAGCCAGTTTGCACCCGGCCAGGGCAATGCCGGGAAAGACAAGGGCAACCCGGGCGGCGCCGACGGTCAAAACAAGGACGGCAGCGAAGGCAGCAAGGACGCCGGCAACAAGGACGGCAAGAACAGCGGCTCGGTCAAGGACAAGTCAACCAGTTCCGGCGACAAGGGCCAAAAAGACAAGGGCGGCGAGTCCGCCAAGAAAGACGGCAAGGACGGCAAGAGTGGCAAAGACGCGAAAGACGGCAAGGACGGCAAGGACGGTTCGAGTTCCGGCGACGACAATTCCAAAGACGATTCCAAGGCCGCGAAACCCAAGAATTCGTCTTCCTCGCCGAACAATCCCGTGTCGGCCGTCACGAACGCCCTGGGACCGCTCGCGCAGGTCTTGAAGTGGGTCGTCTTCGGCGTCATGGCCCTGGTCGTACTGTTCCTGGTGTTTCGGCACGGGCTGAAGTTTTTGGCCAACTTCACGCAATGGGCACGCGACCTGCTCGCGTCGCTGCGCAAATTCTGGGAAGGCCTGTTCGGCGGCGCGAAGAAGGCGAAAACAGCGGGCGGCAACGGGAAGGAGGAAGAAGCGGAACTGATCGAGGAAGCCGTGCCATTCGCGGCGTTCCGCAACCCGTTCCGCGACGGTTCCGCGACGCAGCGCTCGCCGAAGGAGTTGTTGCGCTACACCTTCGCGGCACTGGAGGCGTGGGCGCGCGACCGCGATTTGGGCCGTCTGCCGCACGAAACGCCGATGGAATTCGCCACCCGACTCGCCGAGGAGGCACCCGGCTTGGGTGAAGAATTGCGCCGGTTCATCGGGCTGTACGTCCGGGCGGAGTACGCGCGCGGCGGCTTGCCGAGCAACCTGCCGGAGGTGGTGCAGAAGTTCTGGGAACGGCTCGAAGCGGTGGTCGAACAGCCACTTTCGACGTGACCGGGGAGCGTCGTCGCGGTAGAATGCAAGGGTGGTTCCGACGCCGGGAAAAAACCGGGCCGCTGGGGCGAGATCGCCGGGATAGGCCGTCCGTCAACGGTGGTCGTTGGCTGCATCAGCTTGTCATTGGGGAGAGTTTACTGATGGAAAACCGGGTCACGACGGGGCACCGAATCAACCGTTCGTACGTTGCCGCGGTCGTACTGGGAACGGCGCTGACGGCCCTTGCCAGCGGCCAGAGTACGGCCGCCACGCCGGATACGACGCTCAAGGCGGTCTCGGAGTTGGGCCGTTACTGCTCGACGTGCTGGCGTAACGCCAATCTACCACCGGACGCCTGGACCGACTGCACGCAGGAAGTGCTAACGAAGCTCCTGGAGCGCGTGCCGGAAAATTCGTGGGCGCAAATCCTGCACGGCGAGGGCGAAGAGCGCCGCGAGTTCCTGCGGGCCATCGACGCGGTCAAGAAGCGGACGCAGCGTGCTCGGCGGTTCTCCGGCGCGGTCGAATACGTCGCCGACCACCGGCAGCAGAACGAATGGCGTCTGGCGTCCGAGCGCGAAATGGTCCACGCGGCGGCGAAGGAAGTCCTCAGCCCACGGCAGCAGCGTATCCTGCAACTGAGCTTTGAAGGCTGGGCCGTGCAGGAGATGGCTCAAGAACTGTGCCTGCCCGCGGAGCGCGTCAGCGACGAGAAATACAAGGCGATCCGCAAGCTGCGCGAACACCTCAACGACCAAGAAAACGTCTGACGCCGCGGCCGCCCTGCGAACCGCGACCGCAAGGGAGCGGGCCTGCACCTGCGGGCTGCTCCCTTACGGTCGCGGTTCGTTCTTGTTTTGAGGGAATTCCCATGCTCGTCGTCATGCACAGTCACGCCACGCCGGAGCAGATTGACCGCGTGCTCGGCGCCATCCGGGAAATGACCCTCACGGCGCATCCGCTGCCCGGCGCGCTCCGCACCGCCATCGGCATCACGGGCAACATGAGCGCCGTCGATCCGCGGTCGCTCGAAGTACTGCCCGGCGTCCTCGAACTGATCCGCGTCACCAAGCCGTACAAGCTCGCCAGCCGCGAAATGCACGCGGCCGACACCTACGTCAAGGTGCCGCAGACCGTCATCGGCCCCAAGACGTTTACGATCGTGGCCGGCCCCTGCTCCGTCGAAAACGAGGACATGATCCTGCGGACCGCCGAGTTCCTGCGCGAGAACGGCGTCCGGCTCCTGCGTGCCGGGGCGTTCAAGCCGCGTAGCAGCCCCTACGCCTTCCAGGGCATGGGCCAACAAGGGTTGGACATTCTGGCGCGCGTCCGCGAGCGCACCGGCGTCGGCGTCGTCACCGAGTTGATGGACACCGACAACGCCGACGCCGTGGAGCAGGCCGCGGATATTATTCAAATTGGCACGCGCAACATGCAGAACTTCAGCCTGCTCAAGCGCGTGGCGCGGGCGAATAAGCCGGTGTTGCTCAAGCGCGGCCTGGCGGCGACGTTGGAAGAATGGCTCATGGCCGCCGAGTACGTCATGGCCGGCGGCAACTACAACGTGGTCCTGTGCGAGCGCGGCGTCCGCACCTTCTCCGACCACAGCCGCAACACGCTCGACCTGTCGGTCATTCCGCCGGCGAAGCACCTGTCGCACCTGCCGATCCTGGTCGATCCCAGCCACGGCACCGGCAAGCGCGATTACGTCCCGGCGATGGCGCTCGCCGGCCTGGCCGCGGGCGCGGACGGTCTGATGATCGAGATCCACCCCGATCCGGACCGCGCCCTGTCCGACGGAGCGCAGTCGCTGACCTTCGCCGCGTTCAAGAAACTGGTGGCGTCGCTGCGCCGCCTCGCGGAGCCGCTGGGACGGACGTTGAATTGAGCCAGGGGGTCGTGGTAAGATCGGGAACGAAGTCCGGTTGTTCTTGCGGAGAAACCGTATGACCGTCGCTGAACTCCTGCCTCCGGTCGCTCCTCCCCAAAGCGTACAGCCGCTGTCGAACGGCCAGAGCCGCCTCTTCACTATCGCCGACGTGGCCGTCATGCCGTCGGACCTACCATCCGGCCCTGTGAAGTATGAACTGGATAATGGGAGACTCATCACCTTGCCCCCTCCGGGTGATATTCACGGCGCCGTGCAGGGGAACCTGGCAACTCATCTGAAAGTGCAGGGGGAATTTCGCGGTTTCGGCAAGGCACGAGCCGAAGTAGGCGTCATCCTGCACCGCAACCCCGATCGGTTGGTGGGTCCGGATGCGGCGTTCATCACGAACGCCAGGCTGCCGCTGTGCCATTCTTCCGAGGGCTATCTGGAGACGATTCCCGAACTCGTCGTCGAGGTGCGCAGCAAGAACGACGCCTGGGCCGAGATTCGGCGGAAAGTGGCCGAATACCAGACGGCGGGGGTTCACGTCGTCTGGGTGCCCGACCCCGAGGCGCGGACGGTCACGGAATTTCGGCCGGATCAACCGGAGCGTGTGTCCCTGGAAGACGACACGCTGACCATCGACGATGTGATTCC
>JBBRLG010000024.1:0-26734 GCA_038231495.1 Gemmatales bacterium
AACACGTCGGGCTTACGCCCCGACGCTCGCCCAGATCTCGAGCAGTTATTAACGCGCAGTCCCTAACCCCAAGGACACCAACCATGCACAAGCACCTCATTCTCAACCTTGCGGCGGTGGCGAGTCTGCTCGGCGTCACGGCGACGAGCCGTGCGGACGTACACATTCGCGTGCCGTTCGTCCGCGTCCACGTCGGGCCCGGCTCGGTCGTCGTCAGCCCGCCGGTCGTCGGGCCGATCGTGGTGGAACGACCCGCACCTTCGCCAATCATCATTGGCCAACCCGTGGACGTGCCGCCAGTCGTCCTGATCCAGCCGCGCATTATCGTCAACCGCGTTCTGACGTTGGACGAGTTCGCCGCGTCGTTCAAGCCGGCACCTGGCAAGTACGAAGTCGTGATCCTGCATCCGGTAACGTGCGAACCGGTCAAGGTGTGCTTCTGCCTGCCGGAAGGCTGCCCGAAGAAGGTGAAAGTCCACAACCGCGAGATCGATTTCGCTTATGGGCGGTCTGAAGTGTCGATTCGATTCATCCGCGACGGGCGGGTGCGCGTCACCGATTGAACGAACCCGAAGAACGAGAGTTTTGATCCATGACAAATACACTTGAACGATTGAAGGCGGAATTGCAAACGCTTTCGGACCAGGAGCGCGCGGAACTGGCCCATTTCCTGCTCCGTTCGCTGGATCAGCAAGAAGACGCGGACGCCGAAGCCGCCTGGGACGCCGAGTTAACCCGGCGAGCGGCGGACATTGAGGGCGGTAAGGTCGTCGGGAAGCCGGCCACTCAGGTGTTCGCCGAACTGCGCGAGAAATACTCGTGAAGCCGATTGTCTTTCATCCTGATGCGGAAGCCGAACTGGACGGAGCCGTTGCCTACTACGAAGGCCAACGGGAAGGGATCGGTTTGGACTTTCAGGCTGAGGCGGAACACGCCATCGACATGATTCAGCGGAATCCCTTGTGGTGTCCCCGCTACAAGGAGACGAACTATCGCAAGTGCGTGCTCCGCAAGTTTCCCTACACCATCTTCTACATGGAACGGGACGACTCCGTTTGGATCGCTGCCGTCACGCACCAGAAACGCAGACCGGATTACTGGGAAAAGCGCACCCCCGAATAAGTTTTGCCGCAACACCGAGGAATAAATGGCCACGGACGCCCTCAGCGATTATCTCGCCGCCGCCGCCGAGGCGGCCCGGATCGGCGCGGCGGTCCTCGAAGACTGGCGGGCGCGCTTCCAGGTCCGCGAGAAGGGCCGGTACGATCTCGTCACCGAGGCCGATGTTGGTTCGCAGAACGCGATCAAGGCGTACATCCTGAAGCGATTTCCGGGCCACGCCTTCGTCGGCGAGGAAGACGCGGCGTCGCAGTCTCAGCTTGAACCCAAGGCGAACATGCCGCCAACTTGGATTGTCGATCCGCTCGACGGTACCACGAATTACGTCCACGATTGCCCGATGTATTGTGTCTCCATCGGGCTGCAAGTCGCCGGCGAATTGGTTGTCGGCGTCGTACTCGACCCGCGGCATCAGGAGTTGTTCACCGCGGCCAAGGGCAAGGGCGCGTTCCTCAACGGCAAGCGCATCCAGGTCAGTCCGACTAAGACGCTCGACGAAGCGCTGTTGGCAACCGGGTTTCCGCCGGACGTGCGCGGCCAGGAACGGGCGCTGGCGTGGTGGCGGTATTTTTCGCTCAACACGCAAGCGCTACGGCGAACCGGTTCCACAGCGCTTAACCTGGCATACGTTGCGGCAGGGCGGTTCGACGGCTACTGGGCGTTCGATAACAAAGCCTGGGACGTGGCCGGGGGCATCGTCCTGGTGCGCGAGGCCGGCGGGATCGTCACCAACGTCGATGGCGGCGAACACGATGCATTCACGCCGGACTGCGTGGCCGCGAACTCGGAACTGTATCCCGTCATGCTCGAAGAGTTGCGCAAGGGGCCGTTCTGATGGACCCGTTCATCCAACGTCGTGACAAGCTGGTACGCCGCTTCGCCGAGGAGGCGATTGACGCCCTCCTTGTCACCAGCGTCCATAACGTCACTTACCTGACGGGCTTCACCGGCGACAGCAGTTTCCTGGTGCTGACCAAGGACCGCGCCCTCCTCGTCAGCGACCCGCGCTACACGCAGCAGATCGCCGGCGAGTGCAATAACCTGGCCACGCACATCCGCCCGCCGGCCCAGAAGCTGCACGAAGCCACTGCCGAAGTCCTCGTCAAACTCGGCTGCCGTTTCGTCGGCTTCGAGAGTTGCGCGTTGACCGTCGCCGAGTACGAGACCTTCACGAACCTGGTGCCGTCTGTCTCGTGGAAGGGTGCGGCGGAGCGCGTCGAGCAGTTGCGCATGGTAAAGGACGCGGGCGAACTGGACCTGATCTGCGACGCGATCAGCATGGCGGAGCGGGCGTTCATCGTCTTCCGCAACCTGCTGCGGCCCGACGACACGGAAAAAGACCTGGTCGATGCGATGGAAGGGTACGTTCGCCGGGTCGGCGGCCAGGAGACGAGCTTTCGGTCGATCGTCGCGGTGGCCGAGCGCGCCGCCCTGCCGCACGCGCCGCCGACCAACCGGGCGGTGAACACCGGTGGCCTGCTGCTGGTGGACTGGGGCGTCAACGGCGGCTTGTACAAAAGCGACTTGACACGTGTTCTGGATACGCGTACAAAATCAACTTTCCCGACCACCAAGGGCGACGCAACGAAACTCGAAGAAGTGTATGCGGTTGTGTTGCGTGCCCAGCAAGCCGCCATCGGTGCCGTCCGCCCCGGCGTGCAGGCGCAAGCGGTCGATGCCAGTGCCCGCGAAGTGATCGCCGCAGCCGGTTACGGCGACTATTTCGGCCACGGTCTGGGTCACGGCATCGGCTTGCAGATCCACGAGGCTCCGGCGATCCGACAGCTGTCGACGACGGTCTTGCAACCCGGCATGGTCTTCACGATCGAGCCGGGCATTTACCTGCCGGAGTGGGGCGGCGTGCGGATCGAGGACGACGTGCTGGTGACCGCCGACGGCTGCGAAGTGTTGTCGCGCCTGACGCGCGACCTCGCCGACATGCGCGCGTTTGCGTAACCGCATGGCGAGCCGGGAGCGTAAGCGACCGGAGTGCATTCGGAGATAACCTCCGGTCGCTTACGCTCCCGGCTCGCCAAGAAGTTAGAGACGCCAACGGTTTTTGTGTGGGAAGTTCTTGCGGAAGGGAGCGCACGGTGGCCGACGCAGCGAACGACAGTCCCCACCCCTTCGACCTGCACACCATCAAGGTCCTCGCCGCGCTGATGAGCCGGCACGACCTCAGCGAAATCGACCTGCACGAAGGCGGTCAGCGCCTCCGCCTGCGCCGCGGCAGTCGGCAAAAGGTCGCGCGCGTGGCGTTCGCCCCTCCCGTCGCGGACGCACCCGCCGCGCCCCCGACCGTGGCGCCACCGCCCGACGCCGCCGCCGAGAAGCCGGGCAAGAAGCTCATCGACATCAAAAGCACCACCGTCGGCACCTTTTACTCGAAGTCCAAGCCGGAAGCCCCGCCGTACGTTACCCAGGGCGGCAAGGTCACGCCCACCACCGTCGTCGGCCTCATCGAAGCGATGAAGCTGTTCAACGAACTGACGGCCGACTGCTCCGGCGTCATTGCCGAAGTCCTCGTCGAGAACCAGCAGGCGGTCGAATTCGACCAGGTCCTGTTCCGCGTTGACCCCGCAGGGTGAAAGCTGCCGATGTTTCAACGGATCCTGGTGGCCAACCGCGGTGAGATCGCCTTGCGCGTCATCCGCGCCTGCAAGGAACTCGGCATCGAGGTCGTCGCCGTCTACAGCACCGCCGACCGCGACGCCCCCTACCTCAAGCTCGCCGACCGCAGTATCTGCATCGGCCCCGCCGTCGCCTCCAAAAGTTACCTCAACATCCCGCACATCATCAGCGCCGCCGAACTGGCCGACGTGCAGGCCATCCACCCCGGCTACGGCTTCCTGTCCGAAAATCCGCACTTTGCCGAGGTGTGCCGTTCCTGCAAGATCGAGTTCATCGGCCCGCCCGAAGACGCCATGCTGCGCCTGGGCAACAAGAACGAGGCACGCAAGCTGGCCAAGAAGGCCGGCGTCCCGGTCGTGCCCGGCAGCGAAGGCTTGATCGAAAAGGAAGAGGAGGCGCTGAAGCTGGCCCACGAGATGGGCTACCCCGTGCTCATCAAGGCAGCAGCGGGCGGCGGCGGTCGCGGCATGCGCGTTGCCAGCAACGACATGACGCTCAAGATCGGCCTGACGCAGGCCCGGCAAGAGGCGGAGAACGCCTTCAAGGACGGCAGCCTCTACCTGGAAAAGTACATCGAGCAGCCGCGCCACGTCGAAGTGCAAATCCTCGCCGACCGCCACGGCAACGTCGTCCACCTCTGGGAGCGCGACTGCTCCTTACAGCGCCGGCACCAGAAGCTCGTCGAGGAGTCGCCGGCCCCGAACCTGCCCGACAAGGTACGCAACGACATCTGCGCCGCCGCCGTCCGACTCATCAAGTCGGCCAACTACAACAACGCCGGCACCTGCGAGTTCCTGGTCGATAAGAACAACAAGTACTACTTCATCGAGGTGAACGCCCGCATCCAGGTCGAGCACCCGGTCACGGAGCTGGTGACGGGCATCGACCTGGTGAAAGAGCAAATCCGCATCGCGGCGGGCGAGAAGTTGTCGTTCACGCAAAAGGAAGTGGTGCATCGCGGCTGCGCGATCGAGTGCCGGATCAACGCGGAAGACCCGGCCAACGGCTTCCGGCCGTCGCCGGGCCTGGTGACGCGCTGGGAGCCGCCGGGCGGGCCGGGCGTGCGGCTCGATTCGCACGTCGTGCCCGGCTATCGCGTGCCGCCGAACTACGATTCGCTGATGGCGAAGCTGATCGTGCATCAGCCGAACCGCACCGCGGCCCTGGCGTGTATGCGGCGGGCGCTGTCCGAGTTCATCGTCGAGGGCGTCCACACGACGATTCCGCTTCACCGCGACATCTTCACCAACGCCACGTTCGTTGCCGGCAAGGTGGACACCACGTTCATCGAGCGCACCTGGCAAAAGGGTTGACGGTCGCGGCTCTGCGCGGGGTGCCACGGGCGGCTTGTCCGCCCGTGGCACCCGGCGCCAAACCGACCCTCGCCAAAGTGACCCTTGCCACCCACCCTCGCCACTCTTTGCCACGCCTTTGGCAAGGGTATATGAGCGCCGCTGCCTGCCCCTGACGGTCGCTGCGTGCCAAAATCCCACCCTTGCCAAGATTGTTGCGCTTTGGCAAGGGTGGGTAGGGTGTCCGCTGCCGCGCGGTTAAAGACGACGCCAGCGGGAGCGCGGTCGGGTAAGTGTCGTGCTACCCAAACAGCACCATTGGCAGAAGTGATTGGTGGGGAGCTTAGGGTCTGTCCCGTAAGGGTCCGATGCTGCGAGTCCGCAGCGCGAAGCAAGGACGAGCGGCACGGGTTCGGACGCTTGCGCGCCCTTGCTTGGCGCTGCGGACTCGCGGCCCCCCTTACGGGACAGTCTCTTACAGGCCGAGGTAATAATCATCAAAGAGGTCGTGTATGCCCGCAGACATTTTTTCCCAGGGGAGCGAACTTGAGCGCACGACCTACCCCGCGTGGCGCGACGGCATCCTCGACGCGGAGGCGAGCGGTGCCACGCAACCGGGCGAACCGCGCACCTATCCGGGCTACCCGCGCTGGCCGCTGGAGCGGCTCCGACCACGCCTGTTCGCGCCGTTGGACCGCGTACTTCTGCAACGACGCACCCGGTATCCGCTCGGCGAGTCGTTGCCCTCGCGGCGGCAATTGAGTCGCCTGCTCGGTGGCGCACACGGCGTCACCGGCCCGAACGGCGGCGGCCCGACGCCCTCCGCCGGCGGGTTGCAGAGCCTTGAGCTGTACCTCGCCGTGCTGCGGCCGGGCTGGCTGCCTGGCGGCCTGTATCACTACGACCGGGTCGGCCACCTGCTCGCCCAGATCGCCCCTGAGACAACGCGCGATGGCCTGGAGCCGCTGGTGCCGTCTTTGCGGCAACTCGAAGGCGGCGCCATGCTGTTCGTGCTGGTCGGCGACGGCGCGCGGGTGCGGGAAAAATATTCCGAGCGGGGAGTCCGTTTTCTGCTGTTGGAAGCGGGACATTTAATGCAAAATCTATGTTTGCTGTCGCAAAGTCTGGGCCTGGCCACGGTGCCGCTCGGCGGCTTTTTTGAACGCGAAATCCTCCGGACGATGCGACTGCTCGATACGGACGTGGTCCTTTACACCGGCGCTTGCGGCGCCGCAGTTAAGCCACGTTAAATTGGGCAATATTCCCGGTTTTGGCACCGTGCCGCCATGCGTGCTGCTGATTTCACTTCGCTTGCACCAGCCGCACGATGTACGATATTTGTCCTCGATGAATCGCAAAATGGGCGACCACGTGGACCAGCGTGTTCAGCACGCTCCCCAATTTCGACTCCGGGTGCGGCACCGCCAGCTGGTCCGCCGTCAAGCTACTCACAACGTGTCGGAACAGCGACACGGCTATATCTAACAGTTTCAGCGTCTCCCATTTTGACGGCGTAAGGGTTGCCGTGAACTCCTTTTCACGCTCGCGCACATAGCCCGTCTTCCCCAATTGTGCGCCGACGAAATGGTTCAGGTTGCCGGCCAGGTGCTGCACGAGATGGCCCACCGAATTGCTCGGCTGGAGCGGTTTGGTCCAGAATTGGGCTTCAGTTAACGGCTCCGCCGCCTCGCGGATCGCGTCGCGCAAACTCTCCAATTCGCCGATCAGCGCCTGGTTCACCAGTTTGTCCATTGCCAAAGTCATTGTTAGCCTCCGAAGATACCCAAGTTAACGGGTTTGCCGCCTGGAACCATTTTAGAGGAGGGGTACGCACAAATTTCCCGCCTTCTCCGGAATTGCCCCCGACGATAGAATCCGATGCTCACCGACCCATTCGCCTTTTTGGAGGGGCTGAGTCATGAAGAAAGCATTGCTGACGCTGGTCGTCCTCCTGCTGGCGGCGACCGCGGCCCCGGCGGACGGCTGGGCGGAGAAGATGTTCAAGGACGCCAAGGATTTGTCGCACGACTTCGGCAACGTGCCGCGCGGCGCCCAGCTTTACCACCGCTTCACGATCACCAACATCTACGCGGTCCGCATGGAGATCACTGGCATCAACGTGGGCTGCGCCTGCACGACCGCCATACCTTCCAAGCGCGTCCTGGAGCCGCGCGAGTCGGCGACCATCGACGTGACGATGGACGCGCGCCGTTTCACCGGCGCGAAAACCGTCATCGTCAAGGTCTCGGTCGGCCCGGAGTTCGTTTCCACCGCCGAGTTGAAGGTCGTTGCCAACTGCCGGTCCGACCTCGTATTCAACCCCGGCGAAATCAGCTTCGGCACCGTGGCGCGCGGCCAGGGCGCGGAACAAACGATCGAAGTCGAATACGCCGGCACCCTCGACTGGAAGGTCAGCGAGGTCGTCGCCAAGGACTTGCCGATCGACGTGAAGCTTGAAAAACTGGACCGCAAGGCCGGCCAGGTCGGCTATCGTATCATTGCCACGCTCAAGAAGGACGCCCCGGTCGGCGCGCTCAAGGAAGAAATCTACCTGAAAACGAACGACCCCAATAGCCCGTTGGTCCCGATCGTGGTGGAGGCGACCGTGCAAGCGCCGGTCACGGTGACGCCCGCCACGCTGAACCTGGGCGGCGTCAAGGTCGGCGACACCCTGACCCGCAGCGTCGTGGTGCGCGGCACCAAGGCGTTCAAGGTACTCGGCGTAGACGGTATGGGCAACGGCCTGGCGCTCGGCAACGAGTTGACCGCCGACGAGGCCGCCGTGCAGACGGTGAAGTTCAAGCTTCAGATCGACAAGGCGGGTGACTTCAAGCGCGAGGTTAAGATTCGGACCAGCTTGCAGGACGCGCCGCTGGTGGTGAGCATTGAGGGAAACGCCGCGGCTGACAAGTAACAAGGATTTGCCGCTTGCGGCGTTGCGGTTTCTCCCCGCAACGCTGCAAGCGGCAAATCCGTCCCCGTCCTAACCCCCCTCCGTCTTGTCGAACTTCGCCCGCACTTCCGGGGACACCTTCACCCGACCCTTATCGTCCAGTTCGCCGGTCCCTTCCTCCCGCAGCCGTTGGATAAACTGCTTCTGGAACTCCTGCCGACGCTCGCGGACGAACGTGTCCCACAGCGGGTCGCGCTGCAGGAAGTTGTCCGCGTTCTCGTAGATCTTCTTGAAGTCCTCCAGCGTCGGCACCGACCGTTCCAGCAGCACCGCCACGTAGAAATTCTTCTCCGGCCGGTCTTTCAAGTAAACGGCGTCGCCCGGCTTTTGCAGCGTCATCAGCCGATCGACCAGGTTGACCGGCGGGTTCGGGTAGTCGGCCTCCGGCGGGCTGTAGCCGTAGTAGGGCCGCTCCGTACCGAAATTGGGCAGCGACTCCGGCGTCCACAGGCGCGAAACCTTGTCCAGGTCGAACACGCGGCCTTGTTTCCGGGACTCCAGGAAACTCTTCACTTCCTTCTCGCGCGTCGCGGAGTCGTCCGGCCATTTGTGGTCTTTCAACTCTTTTTCAAGGAGTTCCTTGACGTAGCCGAGGGCGTTGCTGCGGGCTTCGCTCTGCAGGTAGGCGTCCAACACCTTGGGCCGGGCCTCGGCGAACGAAATTTCGTGGGCCGGCTTGTCCTCGGCGAGCCAATAGATGTGCAGACCCTTGGGCGGCGTCATGACCCAGTAATCCGGGCGATAAGTGCCGTGATTCGACAACAAGTAGTCGGCGAATTCCGGCATCCGGGTGTTCGGCGGCAAATCCCGCTTTCTCATGTCCCGCCAACGCGGGTAGTCGTCCTTGAAAGGTTTGAGGGCCGGGTCGTCGTTGAGGCCGTAGCGGTCTTTCGGCGCGGTCATGCCGTTGAATTGCAAATTGACTTCGCGCCCCGTCTTTTCAAGGTACTCCTTGGCCTTGTCCGCGGTCATGCCCGGTTTCGCGAACTCCTTGTAGAGCGCGGCCAGGTTCTCCCCCACTTGCCGTTCCGCGGCCACCTTGTCCAGCCGCTCCCGCAACGTGCTCTCAACCAGCTTGCGCGGCTGGACCGAATTCAAGGGCGGGTAGATCGTCAGCGACCCAAGCGTCAAGGGCGAAGGTTGTGTGGCTACTATTGCGAAAGCGCCGGCCGCCTGGGCGGCCACCGTATCGTAAAAAATGTTGCTATCGACGATCGTCAACGACACGGCGAAGACGCCGGTTTGTTGCAGGCTGCCCAGGATTTCGCCCACCGTCGCCGCGGCGTTGTAGCTGCGGTCGTACACGGCCGGGCTGACGGCCTCCTGAAGGCGAACTTCCCGTTGCTTCTGCTCGCGGTAACTCTCATATTCCTCGTCCATCGCGTCGTAGTACAACGGAGCGCCGAGGGACCCGATCCAACCGACGCCGCCGCCCGCCGGCAGGGTCAAGGGGATGCTTCCGAACCGCAACATCTGCGGCGCGAGCACGAGGTTTTTCTTCGCGACTTCCTTGTAAAAGGCAGACTCCGGGTCCGCCGTTGCATAATGGACGCTCACCATCCGCGGGATTTTGAATGCCGGGTCTTTGCGGTCCGGGGCCGGTTCGGTGCCGCGATAGTCGTTGAACAACTCTTGCAACTGGTCGCGGTAACGTTCGGACAACGCGCGCGACTGCTCCTCCGACAGCGGCTCGGCCGACTTGAGGAAGTTCTTCGTCGGCACCGTCAGCAGGGCGAGCTTGAGCGTGGTGCGCTTGTCGCGGACGTAGACGAGGAATTCGTCCGGCGTGACGCTAATCGGCGCTTGATGGATGCCGCTGGTTACAAAGAACGCGCCGGGCGAACTGGACGGTATGCCCAACAGAGCCTGCTGCGCGGTTTGTACCCGAAACTCGTCGGCAAGCGCTTCGGTCAACTCTTTGAGGTCGTGGTCGCTAACCGTATCCTGGTTGCGGTTGCGGTTCTTGAAGAACTGGCTGGCCAGGGGGTTTTGCACGAAGGTGCCCGTCGCGGCGAACGACTCGCCGACGCCGATCAGGCGGTTGAGACCCTTGCGCACGTCGGCCTCGGCGTAGGTGATGCCGAGGCGGTCGGCCTGGTGCTTCCAGAGCATGAAATCGAGCGTGTCGTCCAGCGTGCGCGTGCCGCCGAAGTAGAGGTTCGCCGCGTACTTGTCACCCCGGTCGAGCCGTTCCTGCTCCTGCTCGGTGACCCACAACTCGAAACGCAGCGCGGCCAGCAAGGTGTCGCAGGCACTGACAAAGTCGCTACTCTTGGCTGTGGCGTCCTTGTCAAACGGCAGCGGGTTTTGCCGCAACGAGGCGACCCGTTGCATGTCGCGTTGGATTTCGTCCAGGCGTTCGCGCGCCGATGGCGGCGGCCGGAACTGGGCCATGAACGGGTTGGGGTTGATGCGCTCTTCGCGCCGCGTGATGAAATCCGCGAGGATGGCGGGGTATTTGACCTTCGTGGGATCGACCTGCTCGAACGGCTTGCGCGCCGGGGCCATCTGCTGCATGGCGTCGAACGAGCCGTGGCCGACCACGAAGCGAATGAATTCGTCGGCCAGCGCCCGGCGGCGGTTTTCCTTCTCCACGTCGCTCTCCCACACCTTCGTCTGAGTGGAAAAGGTCGAGGAGGAGAATTTCAGGTTGGTGACGAGTTGGCCGCTGTTGGCCGTCGGGCCGCTCAACATGCGCGTCACGTCGCCCATGCCCCAGGTGAGGCCGAAGACCAGCATGAGCGCGATCGTCACCACGGCCAGAATGACGCGCTGATGTTTCCGGAAGCGGTGGAACGGGTTGAAGGCCATTGCCAGTCCTTAAGTTAAGGCGATTTTCCGGTCGGCCGAAACACCCGCGGGACTTGACACCTGGCGCTAAGGTGTAGTATGGGTGAGTGGCGGCCCCTGTGCCATTTGAGCTCAAAATGGTGATTGTAGCGAGTCGCGAAGCTTACACAACAGCAACCAGGAGTGACGTCTGTGCCCGCACGCAAGAAGCAACCGACGGAAGCCGGGGCACCTGCCGCGACCGGCCGCAAAAAAGCGGTTTCGACAGCCGTCAGTAAGACCCCCGCCGTGAAGAAACCCCGCGCCGCGAGCAAGTCCGCCAACGGTGCGCACAAGCAAGACCTCGTGATCGTCGAGTCGCCGACCAAGGCCAAGACGATCAACAAATACCTGGGCGCGAATTTCAAGGTTTTGGCCAGTTACGGCCACGTCCGCGACCTGCCGCGGCGACGCAAGCCCGGCGAAGTGATTGCCGGCATCAATATCGACGGCGGTTGGATTCCGACCTACGTCGTGCCGGACAAGGACGAGAAGTCCGGCAGTGGCGGCAAGTCGATGAGCCGTCGGCGCACGCCGAAGGACATCCTGGCGGAACTGAAGCGCGAGGCGGCGAAGTCCAACATCGTCTACCTGGCGACCGACCCCGACCGCGAGGGCGAGGCCATCGCCTGGCACATCGAGGACGCGCTGGGACTGAAGGACGAGAAGACGTTCCGCATCACCTTCAATGAGATTACGCGCACGGCGGTGCAGAACGCGCTGGCACACCCCGGCAAGATTGACATGGACCGCGTGCAGGCCCAGGAAGCCCGCCGCATCCTCGACCGCGTCGTGGGTTATCCGCTCAGCAACCTGCTCAACCGTAAAGTCGCCCGCCAGTTGAGTGCCGGCCGGGTGCAGTCGGTGGCGCTGCGCCTCGTCGTGGACCGCGAACGCGAGATTGAGGCGTTCACGTCGGAAGAGTATTGGAAGATTACCTCGTTGCTGGCGCTGACCGGGGCCGTCGCCGGGTATCGCAAAGAGTTGGCCGTGGCGTTGGCCAAGGTCAAGGGCGTCGCCCCCGTGGCCGACGACGAGAAGCCCGAAGAGAAGAAGGAGAAGCAAGCGCCGCCGGCCGGCTCGTTCTACGCCGAATTGGCGGAGTGGGCGGGCCAGAAGTTCGCCGCCGGCACCCAGGAGCAAGCGCTCGCCATCGCGACCGCGCTGGACACCGCCGACTTTGCCGTCTCCAGCATCGAACAGAAGGATCGGCAGGAGAAAGCGCCGCCGCCGTTCACGACCAGCACCGTCCAACAGCAGGCCAACATCCGCCTGCACTTCACCGCCGACCGCACCATGCGCACGGCCCAGCGGCTGTACGAAGGCGTCGATCTCGGCAGCGAGGGTTCGGTCGCGCTCATTACTTATATGCGAACGGACAGCACGCGCGTCTCCAACGACGCGTTGCAAGCGGTTCGGCAACACATCGACACGACCTACGGCAAAAACTATTTGCCCGCGAAACCCAATATGTTCGCGTCGGGCAAGAGCGCGCAGGAGGCCCACGAGGCGATCCGTCCGACCGACCTGAGTTTCACGCCCAACCGCGTGGCGCAACTCGGACTGCAAGGCGACCAGTTGCGGCTGTACACGCTGATCTACAACCGTTTCGTCGCCAGCCAGATGTCGCCGGCCGTTTTCGCCGTGACGAACGTCGAGATCACGGCGACGCCGACCAGGGCCGACCTCGTGACCGCGGCACTGGCCGGCATCGCCAACGCCGCCAGCCCGGCCTTCGGCCTGTTCAAGACGCAGGGCAAGATTCTGAAATTCGACGGCTACCGCCGCGTGCTTTCGCCCGGCAGCAAGCAGGAGGACGCCACGCTACCGGGCCTGACCGCGAAGGCGACGCTGGACCGGCTGGAGTTGAACAGCAGCCAGCACTTCACGCAACCGCCGCCGCGCTTCAACGAGGCGTCGCTCATCCGCGCTCTGGAAAAAGAAGGCATCGGCCGGCCGAGCACCTATGCGTCGATCATCAGCAAAATTACCTCGGACAAGCGGCGCTACATTGAGGTGAAGGAACGTCGCTTTTACGCCACCGAGACGGGCAAGCGCGTCACCGACCTGCTGGTCGAACACTTCCCGCAGGTCATGGACTTGAAGTTCACCAGCGCGATGGAGGAAGAACTCGATCAAATCGAGACGCGCAAGACTCAGAAGAACCAGGTGCTCTCGAACTTCTACGGCCCGTTCTCCGCGGCGCTCGCTTTGGCGGAAACCAAGATGCCGGCATCGCGCGGCATCGAGACGGGCGAGATGTGCCCCCTGTGCGGCAAGCCGCTCGTGAAGAACTACAGCAAAAAGACGAGCCGCGAGTTCGTCGGCTGTTCGGGCTTCAAGGAGGGCTGCAAGTACATCAAGCCCGGCGAGGGCGACGACGCCCGCGAAGCGCCGATCGAGACGGAATTCAAGTGCCCGACGTGTGGCAAGATGATGTTGCAGCGCAAGGGGCCGCGCGGGCCGTTCCTGGGGTGCAGCGGCTACCCGGACTGCAAAACGAAGATGAATTTCGACACCGAGGGCAACCCGGTGCTGGCCGCGGTGCCGACCGAGTACAAGTGCGAGAAGTGCGGCAAGGACATGGTGATCCGGCAAGGTCCGCGCGGCCCGTTCCTGGCCTGCACGGGCTACCCCAAGTGTCGGAACGCGAAGGACGTGGACGCCGAGGGCAACCCGGTCAAGCCGGTGGACAGCGGCATCCCGTGCGAAAAGTGCGGCAAGCCGATGGTGGTCAAGCGCGGCCCGCGTGGCCCGTTCCTGGGCTGCAGCGACTACCCGACGTGCAAGAGTACCAAGAAGATACCGGAAGAGATGATGGAGAAGGTCAAGGCCATGTTTCCGCCGAAGGAGAAGAAAGAACTGCCGCCGGTGGAGGTTCACGAAAGCTGTCCGAAGTGTGGTTCGCCGATGAAGTTGCGTTCGGGCGGTCGCAAGGGCTTTTTCCTCGGTTGCAGCACGTTTCCAAAGTGTCGCGGCACTGCGGAGGCGTCGCCGGAGATCCTGGAGCAGATAGCGGCGGCGACACCGGCTGCGGCGGCAACTTCCTGAGTGGGCCGCCCGTCTATAATCAGCGAATCCGGGTGGAGTGGCCGTTCCGAGGACGACGCCATGCCTTTGTTCGACCACTTTCACCCGCCGTTGTATCCCCATCACCATTGGGAGTCGTTCCACTCGAACTGGGTGACGCGGATTGCCGACGGCATCGCCGCACTGTTACCGCCGGAATATCAGGTGGAGGAACACACCCACGCCGGTCCGGCCTTCGAGATCGATGTCGCTACCTACGAAGGGGCAACGTTACCGCCGGACGGTGTCCTTACTGGCCCGGCGCTTGCTACGCGTACCGCGCCGGCTTACGCCCCGCCAGTCCCGGACGCCACCCTGCCGGCTTCCTTCCCGGACACATTCGAGGTTCGCGTCTTTAACACAAGTGCCGGGCTGACCCTCGTGGCGGTCGTCGAGTTGGTTAGTCCGGGCAACAAGGACCGTCCGGCGGAACGGCGCGCCTTCGCAGCAAAATGTGCGAGCTACCTCGCCCAGGGCGTTAGCTTGATCGTGGTAGACATCGTTACGAACCGACATGCCAATTTGCACAACGACTTGATGCGTTTGCTGGAGGCAAACCCCGCTCTCGATTTCGCTGCCGGCGTGAGCCTTTATGCGGTCGCGTATCGCCCGCTGCGTCGCGGCGAGCAAGAGGAAATCGACCTCTGGCAGCGGCCCCTCGCGGTCGGCGAACCGCTGCCCGTGTTGCCGTTACGCCTTACCGGCGACCTGTTCGTGCCGGTCGATTTCGAGGCGGCTTACCAGGAAGCGTGTCGGCGGCGGCGCTTGGCGTAGTCCAAACACTTGACGAAAGGAGGCTTCCCGATGCTGAAAGCAGTCTTGCGCCAAGGGGTCATTGTGCCGCTCGATCAGCGTTCGCCCCGTTGGCGCACACCCCGTCGGTTCGTCTTGCCCGGCTTGCCAGAATTTGCTAGACCAAAGGCCGGTGGTTTGCGCCCCGCGCACCCGGACACCTCCTTTTGTTTGGCGGATTAGGACCATGATTCCCCTCGACCTGACCGGCAAAGTGGCCCTGGTAACGGGCGTCGGCGACAACGTGGGCTTTGCCTGGTACATCGCCAAGGCGCTCCAGGCCGCGGGGGCACGCCTGATCTTCGCCGTCCACCCGCGCCTCCTGGGCATCGTCGAAAACATCCTCGACCGCGACGCTGACGCCGACACCCGCGTCCTGCCGTTCGGCGCCGGCAACCTCAAGGTCGAAAAGGTCATCGCCTGCGACGTCAGTTTCGACACGATGAACGACGTGGATCAAAAGACGAAGGACGACCGCCGCTATCAGAAGCACGGCGACTTCTCCATCGCGGGGCTGATGACCAACGTGAAGGCCGTCAGCGACCACGTTGACATCCTCGTTCACAGCATCGCGTTCAGCCCGGAGATTAAAAACAAGGCGCTCGATACGACTCGCGCGGCCTACCTGACGGCGTTAAGCGTCAGTTCCTACTCGCTGACGGCGCTGTTGCGCGCGTCGTTGCCGCTGATGGAGAACCGGCCCGACGGGGCGTGTGCGCTGGGCCTGACCTACCTCGGCGGCGACCGCGTGGTGCCGCACTACGGCGGCGGCATGTCCACGGCGAAGGCGGCGCTCCAGATCGACGCCATGCAACTGGCGCACAACGTCGGTGCCAAAAAGATTCGCGTCAACCTGATCTCGGCGGGGCCGTACGCCTCGCGCGCGGCCCGCGCCATCGGCGATATCGACCAGATGATTACCTACGCGGCCCAGCGGGCGCCCCTCCAGCGTGGCATCGAGGCCGAAGAGGTCGCCAACGCCGCGGCGTTCCTGTGCAGCCCGCTGGCGTCGGGCATCACCGGCGAAGTGTTGTACGTCGATTGTGGGTACAACGTGATGGGAGTCTAATGCCTTGCCGCTTGCGGCTTTGCCGGGCAGAATGCAAAGCCGCAAGCGGCAACCCCTTTTCCCTTAAATCCTTTCCAAACTCCGGCGAACCCGCGATGCCCGCCGCGGGACGGCTCGCGCGGGCCTACCCCACGGAGCGCCGCCGCGGCGAAAAGGAATGCGTCGCGGGGTTGCAGAATAGTGTGCTTCAGGACAAGGACCGCCGCGTGGTGCAGGCGGCGCAAGAAGCCCTTCAGGCCATCTCGGCGCGGCCTTAACTGCCGATTCGCCCCTGCCGCGCCTTGTCTCATTGCCGTTCGAGCCGTGAGGCGTTCACTACCCATTGCCGTACCTGGGGTTTCTCTAACTGAGGAACGTTCGCCCGCGTAGGGAGCAGGACACGAATCGAACGGGAGCTACCATGAAAATCGCGAAGACGACGACGGGCGTGCTGGTGGGCTGCGTGCTGTTATTCGGCGTCAGCGGCGTCCGGGCACAGGATTGGCCCCAATGGCGCGGGCCGAATCGGGACAACAAGGTGACGGGCTTCACCGAACCCAAGACGTGGCCCAAGGAGTTGACGCAGAAGTGGAAAATCAAGGTGGGCGTCGGCGATGCTTCGCCGGTCCTGGTGGGCGACAGGGTTTACGTCTTTACGCGCGACGGTGGCGACGAGGTTGTCACCTGCGTGGACGCGGCCAAGGGTACGGAAGTGTGGAAGGACAAGTACGCGGCACCACCCGCGGACGGACCCGGAGGTCGCCCCCACGACGGACCGCGGAGTTCACCCGCCGTAGCCGACGGCAAGGTTTGTATCCTTGGAGCTAGCGGTATCCTCTCTTGCCTGAACGCGGACAAGGGCACGGTCGTCTGGCGCAAGGAATCTAAAGGCAAGCCCCAGTTCTGGACGGCGGCGTCGCCGCTCATCCTCGACGGCAAGTGCATTGCGTACCTGGGAGGCAAAGGCAAGGGCGAGATCGTCGCGTACGACCTCGCCACCGGCGACGAAAAGTGGAAGTGGACAGGCGACGGCCCGGCATACGGCTCTCCCGTCCTGATGACGATTGACAAAACGAAGATGGTAGTCACCCTGACGGAAAAGGGCCTCGTAGCCGTCAACGCGGCCGACGGTAAGCTGCTTTGGAATGCCGCATTCTCGGCCCAGTACAACAGTGGCACCCCGGTTATCGACGGGCAAACGGTAATCTGTTCGGGGCCGAACGCCGGCACGGTGGCCTTCAAGGTCGAGAACAAGGACGACAGTTTCGAGGCAAAACAACTGTGGAAGAACACCCCGGCAGCCGGCATCTACAACACGCCGGTACTCAAGGACGGCCTCCTTTTCGGCCTGACCTCGACAGGCGGCGGCCGGGGGCGCGGCGCGCCGACCAACATCTTCTGTATGAAAGCCGAGACCGGGCAGGATTCCTGGACCGACAGCACCAAGCTCGGCGAATGCGGGGCGATCCTCGATGCCGGCTCCGTCCTCCTCGCACTGTCCAGCGACTCCGAGTTGCTCGCCTTCAAACCAGGCGACAAGAAAATTACGGTCCTTGCCAAGTACAAAGTCGCCGACTCTCCGATCTGGTCCTGTCCGATCATTGCTGGGAACCGCGTGTTTGTGAAGGACAAGGACAGCTTGATTCTGTGGACGATTGAATGAGCGGATCGAACCGGTAGCCGCCAAAAAACTCGACTTGCCGCTTGCGGCTTTGCCGGGCAGAATGCAAAGCCGCAAGCGGCCTTTTCGCGCGCCCCTTTCGCCGCCGGAGGACCTCGCAATGACCGCCATCCCGGTGCCGCAAACCGTCCCCACCCCTGTGGACGAAGTGTATTACCCGTCGGAAGATGGTGAGCCTTTGGCGGAAACCGAAGCCCACATCATGGTGATCCTGACGCTGATCGCCACCCTGCGTCAATTCTACTTCAACCGGCCGGACCATTACGTGATCGGCGACATGTTCCTCTACTGGGAGGAAGGCCACCCCGAGGCCCGCAAAGCGCCGGACGTGATGGTCGTCAAGGGCGTCGAACCCAAGCCGCTCCGCAACTTCTTCAAGACGTGGGAGGAGCGCGCCACGCCCGCCGTGATCTTTGAAATCACGTCGCCCTCGACTGCCGACGAAGACCTCGTCGGCAAGTTTGAACTCTACCAGCGGCTCGGCGTCAAGGAATACTTCCTCTTTGACCCGCGGCACGAATACCTGGACCGGCCGTTGCTCGGCTACCGGCTGATCGGCGGGCGGTACGAAGCGCTGCGGCCGAGTGCGGACGGCTGCCTGGTCAGCAGCGAGTTGCAAATGAAGTTGTGTCCGGAGGGCAGCGAACTGGCCCTGATCGATTTCAAGACCGGCAAGCGCGTGCCGACGCCGGCGGAAACACACCAACTTTGGAAGCAGGCGGAGGCAGACCGGGGCCGCCTGCAACAATGGGCCGAACAGCAAGCGGCGGAGGCCGAACTGGAGTTGGCCAAGGTCCAACACCGGGCGGCGGCGGCCGAACACCGGGCGGACGAGGCCGAACACCGGGCGGACGAGGCCGAACAGTTGCGACTTTTGGAACAACAGGCAATGCTTCGAGAACAGCAACGCGCGGAGGAGGCCGAACGTCGCGCCGCGGAACTGACGGGGGAACTGGCCCGGTTGCGGTCCACTCCCCCACCGGAACCGCTCAACCCGCCAGGCTAAACACGAGCGCCGCCAGCGTCATGACGATCGCCAGTAGCATCGGCAGCCGCAACGCGAACTGCACGTTGCGCCGCCGGGCCAATGAGCCGAATATCGGTGCCAGCACCAGGCTGCCCAGCGACCCCGTGGCGAACACCAGGCCGTACGCCGTGCCGTAATCTTCCAGATGGTCGTCCTTCAGGTGCTGGAACAGGATGCCGATCAGCGTCGGGAAGATCGGGCCGAGCAGGAAACCCACCAACCACAGGCCGCGCCGCGCACCGGCGCGGCTGGCCGTGCCGGACAGGTTGCCGAGCAGCACCGCGACCAGCGCTGCCGGTATCACCAGCAGCCAACCCTCCCAGCCCGCCAGCGCCGGCAAATGGGCCGCGGCCGCCGTCAGGAGTCGCGAACCGAGGAACGCGCACCAAAACCCCGAAAGCGTCCACGTCGCGCCGCGCTCGCTCTGGCCCAGCTCCGTCAGGAACGTCGTCGCCCAGATGCTGATCGACGCCTCAAGCGGGGCGTAGAAGACGAAGACCAGGGCCGCCAGCCACACGGTATGCGAGGCCGTCAGCGCGGCCGTGGGGGCGGAGTGCTGCTCGATTTGGAACTGCCCGCCGTCGGTCATCAGCGCGAACACGGCGGGGAAGAGGCACAGGAGCGCCAGCGCGGTCGCCACCCAGCGAAAACTCCACACGCTCGACAGCACGTCCACCAGGACCGGCGTGATAAGAGCGCCCAGTGCGACGAATACGAAGCCGAGGTTGAGCGAAGCCGTCGTGGATTCCGGGAAGAAAGCGGTACGCATCAGGACGATGCTGCCGGTGCTGAGGCCGGCGCTGCCGAGGCCCGCGAGGAGGGTGGCGACGACCGCGGTGGCGTAGTGGGGCCGTAAACCCAGCACGAAGATCGCGGCGGCGGTCAGTAGCGAGCCGCCGAGGATGATCCAGCGGGCGCCGAGGGTGCCGTCCACCAGCAACCCGGTCAGGATCATCATCGTCATCAGCGCCAGGTTCAGGACCGAGAGCAAGACGCCGATGCGGCCTTCGCCGAGGCTCATGCGTTTGGCCAGGGCCAGCTTCAGGCTGCCCAGGAGTGCCAGAACCATACCGAACACGAACGCGGAACCGGCAGTGACCACGGTCACGCCTAGCAAGCCAAACATGCCAACCTCGTTTCGGGGCGGATTCTAGCGGCCGGGCGAACGTACGTCGGACAGACACGCCTGCCAGGCAATTCGTTCGGCGGGTGCCGATCTTTCGGTACGGTCGGCCCCCGGTCGGCCTATTCTACGAATTTCGGTTTTCTGTTTTGCCTTGCGCGGCCTGGTCGCATATCGTACCCACATCGTTAGAGCCTGGACAAACTTGCTCGAAGGGAGACGAACATGTCGATGTACATTGGTGAAGCGCTGGTCGGCGACGGCAACGAGATTGCCCACATTGATCTCTTGATCGGTTCCAAGGACGGCCCGGTCGGCACGGCGTTCGCCAACGCGCTGGCCAACCAGTCGCACGGCCACTCGAACCTGCTGGCGGTGCTGGCGCCGAACCTCTTGTGCAAGCCGGCGACGGTGCTGATCACGAAGGTGACGATCAAGGGTTTGCCGCAGGCGGTGCAGATGTTTGGGCCGGCCCAGGCGGCGGTGGCCAAGGCCGTGACCGATTGCGTGGCCGCGAACGTGATCAACAAGGAGATCGCGGAAGACCTGGTAATCGTGTGCGGCGTGTTCATCCACCCGCAGGCGAAGGACGACACCAAAATTTACCAGTACAACTACGACGCGACGACGCTGGCGATCAAGCGTGCCATCAACAACGAGCCGAAGATCGACGAGATTTTGGCGAAGAAGGACACGGCGAAGCACCCGTTTTCGCCGAAGTGACGCCGCTTGCCCCCGCCGCTTGCGGCGTAGCGCTAATCGCTACGCCGCAAGCGGTGTCTGGAATCCATCACCGTGGACAAGCGGAAAATCCTGATCCAACTGGACGCCGACGCCCAGCCGAGCGTCTTCGACCGCGTGGTGGCCATCGACGCCGGCGCGGACGAGGTGTTCAGCTACGGCAACGTGCGGCCCGAACAGGTGCGCGACCTGGTCCACGGTGCCATCTTCACGCGCGGCCCGAAAGACCTGGCGCGGACGGCGTTCTTCATCGGCGGCAGCGACGTGGTCGCCGGCGAAAGACTGCTGGCCGAGGTGACAAAGCACCTGCTGCCGCAGTTCGGCCTGCGCGTGTCGGTGCTGCTCGACGCGAACGGCGCCAACACGACCGCCGCCGCCGCCGTGCGGGCCGCGGCCCAACACCTGGATTTGAAGGCAACGAAAGCGCTCGTGCTGGGGGGCACCGGCCCGGTCGGCCAGCGCGTCGCCCTGTTGTTGGCGAAACAAGGGGCCGAAGTGCGTCTCGCCTCGCGCCAGTTGCCGCGTGCCGTCGCCGCGGCAGACGCCATCCAGGCCAAGATTCCCGACGCCAACCTGACGCCGCTCGCGGTCGCCTCCACCGCGGACCTAAACGCCGCGCTGACGGAACGCACCCTGGTCGTCGCGGCCGGGGCGGCCGGCGTCGTGCTGTTGCCGAAATCGGCCCAGGCGGCGTGTCCGACTTTGCGGGTGGCCATCGACTTGAACGCAGTACCGCCGCTGGGCGTCGAGGGCGTCGAGGTCGGCGACAAGGGCATCGAGCGCGACGGCGTGATTGGTTACGGCGCGCTGGGCGTCGGCGGCACGAAGATGAAGATTCACCGGGCGGCGATCGCCCGTCTGTTCGAGCGTAACGACCAAATCCTGGACGCCGAGCAGGTGTATGCAATTGCCGAAACCCTATGAATAAGGCAGCGGAATAAGACGAGAAGGCAAGAAGGCAGAAAATGGGTGACGGGTTCTTGACGCGGGAGGGAGGCCGTGATCTACTAGGAAGTGCGAAAAAGCCATAGCGACTCAGCGCGAGCCATCCATTAAGCTCAGAGGCAGCTGAGCAGCGCGTCTCTTCGGTTTGGAAGGCGAAACAGGGATGCACAGAATTGGTGTCAGTTCATTATTAGAAATTTGAACAGACACTATACTCCCCCTCGGAAGGAGGTTTTGCGTGTCGCTTCTGGTTCAGGCTCAACCGCTGCCGATGGTGGTTGACGCGGATGGGGTGATCCGGATCGGCGGCACCCGCGTTACGCTTGCTACGGTCGTCGCTGCCTTCCGCGACGGGATGACCGCGGAAGCAATCGTCGAACAGTACCCTTCGCTTGGCTTGGCGGACGTCTACCTGGTGATTGGTTACTTCCTCAGTCATCAGGCCGAGGTGGACGCTTACCTGGACGACCGGCGGCAACTTGCCGACGAGGTCCGCACGCAAAACGAGGCCCGCTTCGATCCGAATGGGATCCGCGCTCGGCTATTGGCCCGGCGGGGTCGGGGTTGAGCGCCGATGCTTACTCTTATTGCCGATGAGAACTTCACCAATGATGTCGTGCGTGGCGTCCGGCGTCGGCATCCGGCGGTCGATCTCGTGCGCGTGCAGGACGTAGGGCTTAGCGGTGCCGACGATCCAACGGTCCTGGAATGGGCGGCGCAGAACGGCCGAGTGTTACTGACCCACGACGTGGCGACGATGACCCGATACACCTACGACCGCGTGCGCGAGGGGAAGCGAATGCCGGGGGTATTTGAGGTCGGGCGGCATGTGCCGATCGGCACCGCGATCGAGGAGATTATCCTGCTAGCTGAGTGCAGTTTCGAGGGGGAATGGGAGGGGCAAGTACGCTACCTGCCGCTCCGCTGATCATGCGGTGGGGGCCGAAGAGGATCCTCACCCCTCCGCCGCTTGCGGCGTTGCGTTATCCTCCTGCGCCTCCCGCACCCGCTCCACCACCACCTCCGCCAGCAACGGATGCCTTCCCAATGGCTCCGCCAGTCGGAAATCGACCCGCGGAAACCGCGCCGCCAACTGCGCACGGGCTTCCGTCAAGTCGCGCCGGACGTGAACGCCCGCCGCCAGGAAATAAGGCACCAACACCACGCGCTTTGCTCCCAATTCAACGCACTGCGCCCCGCCGGCCGCGATGCCGGGTTCGGCGAGTTCCAGAAACGACGCCACGACGATCGCGTGGCCGCGCCGCCGCAGCACGTCGGCAAGGTGGTGCAGGTCGGCGTTGGCCTCGACCTGGCGGCTGCCGTGGGCGATCAGGAGCAGAGCGGTAGACACGGTTGCGCCTTCCTTTGTCGTCATTCGTTTTTAGCTTTGGCCACGGCCGACACAATTTCCTTTCGCAGTACCCTTGCAGTCTTTATAGTGGCACCCAGCACTCGCCGTTCGACCCGACCCCGCAAACCGGAGCGACTTCCGATGAAAGCGCGCAACCTCCTGACAATGGGCCTCTTTTTCGTCCTGACGGTCGGCCTCGGCCAATCGGCAGATCCGCCAGCCGATAAAAGCGACATTAAAGAGTTGAAGCTCCGCGATTGGGAGCCGCGCTCCATGCTGGTCACGAAAACGACCGTCGTCGAGAAGCCGCTCTACCCCGTCGTGGACATGCACAACCACCTCGGCGGCGGTAAGGAGCGGTTGACGCCGGAGGTCGTGAAACGTTACCTCACGGAGATGAACGAGGCGGGTGTACGCACCGTGGTGAACCTCGACGGCGGCTGGGGCGACCGCCTCAAGGAAACTCTCGCCGCCCTCGACGACGCGCACCCCAGCCGTTTCCTGACCTTCGCCCTGATAAACTTCGACGGCCTCGACGACGACGATTGGGGCCAGCGCGAGGCCAAGCGCCTGGAAGCGAGTTTCGAGCTGGGCGCCAAGGGGCTGAAATTCCACAAAACCTTCGGCCTGCACTACCGCTACAAGAACGGCAAATTGATGCAGGTTGACGATCCCAAGCTGGACCCGGTTTGGGAGGCGTGTGCCAAACACAAACGGCCGGTCGTCATTCACATCGCCGACCCGGCGGCCTTCTTCACGCCGCTCGACAGCTCCAACGAACGCTGGCACGAACTGAACTCCAACCCCGGCTGGCTTTTCTTCGGCGACAAATTTCCCAAGCGCGAGGAATTGCTCGACCAGTTGCATCGCGTGATCGCCAAGCACCCCAAGACCACGTTCGTCAACACCCACTTCGGCAACAACGCCGAAGACCTGGCCGCCGTGGCGGACAAGCTCGACAAGTACCCCAACATGTACGTGGACATCGACGCCCGCATTTCCGAACTGGGCCGGCAGCCGTATGCGACCCGCAAGTTCTTCCTGAAGTACCAGGACCGAATAATGTTCGGTACCGACACGACGCCCAAGCGCGAAGCGTACCAGACCTATTACCGCTTCCTGGAAACGGACGACGAATACTTCGATTGCTCGGCAAGCCATCACCGGCAAGGTTTCTGGAACATCTATGGCATCTTTCTTCCAAAAGAGGTGCTCGACAAGGTGTACCGCAAGAACGCCGAACGAATCCTATACGGTTTGAAAAGCGAGGAGCCTGACAAGGCCGCGCCGAAAGAATTGGTCGTCGCCGCGACGGAGGATTTTGAAGTGACGGGCGACGGCAGCGCCAAGGCGTGGAACAAAGCCGCGTGGGAACCGCTGCACAAGCGCGAGGCCGCGGGGCTGCCGTATGAGACGCGCGTCAAGCTCCTTTATTCCCCAAAGGGGTTGTACGTCTTGATGGAAGCGACCGACAAGAAGATCACCGCGACGATGAAGGAGGACTTTGACAACCTCTGGCTGGAAGACGTGTTCGAGGTTTTCCTGTGGCCGGACGAGCGCGACCCGATCTATTTTGAATACGAGATTTCACCGCTCAATTACGAACTGCCGATCATCGTACCCAACCTGGAGGGGAAATTCCTGGGCTGGCGACCGTGGCACTACGACGGCGAGCGCAAGACGCGCAAGGCGACATCGGCCATCGGCGGCGCGCTCAAATCCGGCGCGGCGGTGGAGGGCTGGCGGGCGGAGGTCTTCATTCCCTACGAGCTATTGAAGCCCTTGCGCAACGTGCCGCCCAAGCCCGGCACCCGTTGGCGCGCGAACTTCTATCGCATGGATTACGACGAGGGCAAAAAGACCAGCTGGGACTGGGCCCGCGTCGGTCCGGGCTTTCACGAATTCCAGAAATTCGGCACGCTGGTGTTCAAATGAGAACCCTCACGGCGTAGACCGCACCACTACCGCCGGGGCCGAAGGACATCGCGGAATCGTTTCTGATCCTGGTAACGTGCCGCGACGAGAAGCGCCAGGTGGAGTTGCTGGAACGAATTCGGCGCGAGGGGTAGGAGTGCAAGGCGTTGTTGTCATAAAGTTGGTGGTCGCTTGCCGGGTCGGGAATAAGTCAGGGCAAAGAGGCCAGTTCGAGGATGAAGGGAAACATCTTCTTGAGACTCTTGACCAGCTTGTCATCGGCAGTGACCAGCTCGCACCCTTCCTTCTCCGCCAGTGCGACGTAGAGGCAATCGTAGACGCCGCAGCGCATCCGGGAGGCGATGTCCGTGGCCCGCGACAGGAGGGGTAGGTAAGAGAAGAGGGCCGGGGCGGAGTTCAGCACGTCCACCAGCAATGTTGCGGCCTGGCCGACGGGGATGATCTTCCTGCGTTCGGCCCGGACCAAAGCGTTGGAGACTTCCACGGCGAAGATGTCCGGGGCGATCAGTTTATGAACCTGATTCTCGTAGTCATCGCGGAGTTGCTTGGCTTTGTCGGCGTGGATTTCCGGTAGAACCCACTTCAGCGCGATGGCGGCGTCCAGGACATACTTCATGATTCGTCACGGGTTTCGCGGATGAGCTGCACAGCGATGTCGAGTTCGCCATGCGTTTGGCGGATTTCCTCGGTGATGCGTTGCGCCCGTTCGCGGATGCGTCGTGACGTTACAGGGTCCAGGGGTTTCCCCGTCGCGATCCGCTCCATGACCGCGTCGAGGTCGGCGAGGACTTGCGGGTCGGTGCCGGCGGAGTTGGTTTCGGTGGTAGCCATACGCTGATTGTCCCCTAGCTGCCGGGCGGTTAAGTTGATCCTACCATGACGTGAAATGGAAATGGAAAAGGGGACATCGTGGATTGCGTTTGAAGTAATTCGCGATCTCCCTTTTCATTTTCCAGGGATTGAGCTCCCGTGGTGTGAACGCTCGCCTTGCCGCTCACGAGTAATGGGAGCCCTTCTTTTCAACCAGGGATAAGCAACTCCTCCATCCTCTTCACCACCGCTTCGCGTCTGGCCTTCTTGCTCGGCACCAGCTTATTCAGCTTTTCCAGAGCATCCTCGCGCGAGTAGATGCTGAGTGTTTCCAAATCGCGCAGACCAAGAAAGTGGCGATACATCTCGACCGCATTGTCGCGCCGCCCCGTCTTTGCCAGGCAACCGGCGATCCGGAAGATGCAATCCGCCATGACGCCCGAAGTCCAGTCCGGCCCTTCCCAGCACTCGTTCGCATCCGCGTCCGGGTTCTTGAGTTGCTCGCGGCCGCGACGAAACAGCTGTGAATACAACTTCAGCGCCTCGTCTGCACGGCCCAGCAACTCCACGGCACCCGCTTTACTCCAGAGTGCGAGCGGACAATCGGAAACAATCTCCAGGGCTTTCTCGGCCGCTTCCAAGACCGCGCGGTAGTCCCGCAGTTCGTACTTCACCGCCGACAGGCGGGACCACAGCCAATGGTCGTCCGGTTCCTTGTCCAGCTGCGTTTCAATGACACGACGGGCTGCTTTCCAATCCTCACGCTTTATGAGGGCTTCGATCTGCGTTCCGATCCGATTCCTTGCCATCATCCTCTCTCCTACCGCTTGCGAGGCCGACGTTTGTCACCCTTCTCTCCACCCTTGCGATCCTTCCCCTTTCGGCGCTGCCCCTTCTGATGCTTCCCGCGAGTCGAGGGGCGCATACCCTTGCGGTGTTCTTCCGTCATCCGGGTGCGCCTCCCTCCGCCAGAACTAGACCATTCGTGCTAAATGCTCCCTTTTCGGCGACGGGTGGTCCTGAAATGTCTTCGGCAACCGTTCCGCTTGTCTCGCGCAGCGACGGTGATGAGGACGACCACAGCGATGGTAGTATCCGCTTCCAGGGCCAACGGGTCAAGGTTCTTGACACGGGCGGCGACCGTTTTCGATGATCGCTAGCATTGCCCCGGTTCCGACGCGGAGTGGTGGAACGACTATTGGACCCTCCCTGCCGCGCACTCGTTTTTATTGGCTTGCCAGGCAATTTTCGGTTGTGACTCCATCGAGCTTCCTGAGCTACAAATAGCCCGATTTTGCATGAAAACCGGCTGCCTAGATTGCCCAAGCCTTCCATATTCCGCCAGGAAGCTCGATGGAGTCACCACCCAATTTTCATACCCCTTGCTT
>JBBRLG010000025.1:0-26212 GCA_038231495.1 Gemmatales bacterium
AACGTCGGCATGTTGCCGGACACCTATGCGACGTTCCGCCAACTGCTCAACCGGCCGCACGGCATCATCCTCGTCACCGGCCCCACCGGCTCCGGCAAAAGCACCACGCTTTACAGCGCGCTCAACGAAATTAAAGACGAGACGACGAAGATCATCACCGTCGAGGACCCCGTCGAGTACCAGCAGAACGGCATCAGTCAAATCCAGGTCCACAGCAAGATCGGCCTGACGTTCTCGGCGGCGCTGCGCAGCATTTTGCGTCACGACCCCGACGTCATCCTGATCGGCGAAATGCGCGACATGGAAACGGCCGAAAGCGCCATCCAGGCGTCGCTGACGGGCCACATGGTGTTCAGCACGCTGCACACCAACGACGCGCCGAGCGCGTTTACCCGGCTGATCGACATGGGGGTCGAGCCGTTCCTCGTGGCCAGCACGGTGGAAGGCGTCATGGCCCAGCGGCTGGTGCGTACGATCTGTCCCGATTGCAAGGTCGAGTTCACGCCGGAGCCGCACGAGGTGCCCTCGGACTTCCCGCGCGACGGCGACGCTCCGCTCAAACTGTGGAAGGGCACGGGCTGCCGTTCCTGCCGGCAGAGCGGCTACCGCGGCCGCATGGGCATCTATGAATTGATGGTAACAGGCGACGCGATTCGCGACATGTGCGTGCAGCGCGTGAACGCCTCGGTCATCCGCAAACAGGCCCTGTCGGAAGGCATGATTACTTTGCGCCGCGACGGTTGGCGCAAGGTGCTGCAAGGCAAAACGACAATGGACGAAGTGGCCCGCGTCACGGCGGGGGATATTAGTTAGAAGAGCGGGTGTCGGGTGTCGGGTTTCGGCATTGGCTGACAGCTAAGAGCTGACAGCTAACAGCTATTTTGATTCCCTCTTCTTCCGACACCCGACACCCGACACCCGACACCCGATCTTCCGAAGAGGTTTCCATGCCGGAATTCAAATACGAAGCGATGGCCACGGGCGGCGTGCGCAGCCAGGGCACCCTGGTGGCCAACAGCGAACGCGAAGTAATGGCGATGCTGGACGCACGCGGCCTGTTCCCCGTGCGCGTCGCGGCGAGCAACGCGCAGGCCACGTCGTCGTTTTTCAACTTCCGTTTCGGGAAAAAAGTTAAAACGCGCCAGCTGGCCACGTTCTATTCGCAGATGGCCGACCTGCTGCACTCCGGCGTGCCGCTGTTGCGCAGCCTCGACATCCTCGAACGGCAGAGCACCAACCCGGCCCTCTCGGAAGTGCTGCGCGAAATCCGCTCCCGCGTCGCCGACGGCATGGGCCTGTCCGCCGCCATGGGCCAACACCCCAGCGTCTTTGACGAATTGTCCGTCAGCATGGTCCGCGCCGGCCAGGAAGGCGGCTTCCTCGAAGACGTACTCAAGCGCATCGCGGACTTCACCGAACATCAAGAGGACTTGAAGGCCAAGGTCACGGGCGCGCTAACGTACCCTGTTTTCCTGGCGTCTATTGGCTTCATTATCCTCAACATCCTCGTCATCTTCGTGGTGCCGCAGTTCAAACCAATTTTTGAGAAATTGGAAAAGACTGGCGACTTGCCGTGGTTGACCAAGGCACTGATCGGCACGAGCCAATTCTTACAGATTTACGGCGTCATCCTGCTCGTGCCTGCGGTCGGCGGCTTCCTGGGCTTCCGCTACTGGGCGAAGACGGAGGCGGGCCGCTACACGCTGGACTCCATTCGCCTGCGCCTGCCGTTGGGGGCCGGTTCGATCTTCTTGCAGCTGGCCCTGTCGCGGTTCACGCGCGTCCTGGGCACTTTGCTGAAAAACGGTATCCCCATCTTGCAGGCGTTGCGCATCGCCAAGGATTCGGCGGGCAACCGCGTGCTGGCCCAGGCCATCGAAAAGTCGGCGGAAAACATCAAGGCCGGCGATTCGCTGGCCGCCCCGTTGGCCGCGAGCAAACACTTCCCACGCGACGTAGTGGAAATGGTGGCGGTCGGCGAAGAGAGCAACAGTCTCGAAAAGGTGTTGCTGGACATTTCGGTCGCGCTGGAAAAGCGGACCAATCGGCAACTCGACATGTTTGTGAAGTTGCTCGAACCGGTGATGCTGTTGGTGATGGCCGGCATCACGCTGGTCATCGTCGCGGGCTTGCTGCTGCCGGTGTTCAAGATGAGCAGTGCGGTCGGGTAAGCGTCATCCTTCACGCTCGCAGCGCGGTCGAGTCCGCCACGCCCAGGTTTTCGTAGATTTGCCGGGTCGCGGCCGACTTGTTGAGCGTGTAAAAGTGGATGCCGCGCACGTCATTTTCCAGCAGGTCGCGGCACTGCTCCGTGGCCCAGTGGACGCCCACCCGCGCAATCGATCGCTCGTCGGCACACCGGCCGACGGCGCGCAAAAGCGCCGCCGGTATCCGTGCCCCCAGAGCAAGGTCGGCCATTTTGACCATGCCCGCTTTGGACAGGATCGGCATGATACCCGCAATAATCGGCACGCGAATGCCGGCGAGGTCGCAACGCTCGCGGAAGTCGTAAAAGTCGCGGTTGTCGAAGAAGAGCTGCGTGCAAACGTAATCGGCCCCGGCGTCCACCTTCCGCTTCAAAAATTCCATTTCCTTGAGCCGGTTGGGCGTACCGGGGTGGCCTTTGGGGAAGCCCGCCACGCCGATGCCGAACCCCCGCGGGTCGCAGGCGTTGTGCCGGGAACGGATGAATTCCACCAACCCCTCGGCGTACCGGAAGGCGTCGCGCGTGCGGTCGTAATTAACCCGGTCGCGCGGCGGGTCGCCGCTCAGGGCCAGGATATTCTCGATTCCGGCCGCGGCATAGCCGTCGAGGACTTCGGTAAGTTCTTCGTGCGTGTGGCAAACGCAGGTCAGGTGCGAGACCGCCGTCAATTCGGTCTCCCGGCGAATGCGCAGGACGAGGTCGCGCGTCCGCTCGCGGCCGGAACCGCCGGCCCCGTACGTCACGGAAACGAACGAGGGGCGGAGTTCTTGCAGCTGCGCGATGGTGGCGAAGAGGTCTTCCGCCGCCTGGTCCGAGGCCGGCGGAAAGAACTCGAAACTGAACGTGGTCGCGTGCTCGCGGAAGATGTCCAGAATGTGCATGCGCGGTCTCGCTTAAAACGATTCGGAGAATTCGCTGCGCCGGCCCTTTTGGCACAGGACGGTCGATCCGTCAAGCCGTCTTGGCACGGTTCAACGGATGGCCAGTAATTCCACCTCGAAAATCAATTCGGCGTTGGGCGGGATGGCGCCGCCAGCCCCCTGCGCGCCGTAGCCGAGCTTCGCGGGAATATGCAGCTTGCGCTTGCCGCCCACCTTCATGCCCGCGACCCCTTCGTCCCAGCCTTTAATGACCCGGCCGGCCCCCAGCTTAAACGAAAACGGGCTGCGCCGGTCGAGGCTACTGTCAAACTTGGTGCCGTCCGTCAGCCAGCCGGTGTAGTGAACGTCCACCGTGTCCCCCGCCTTGGCGGCGGTGCCGTCGCCGGTAGCCAGGTCGTCGTATTGCAGCCCCGAAGCGGTCGTAGTCATGGTGCGTCCTCTTGATGGCGAACGGCAGAGAAGGCGAAGGTCGTATAGAAGAGGATAGTATAGGAAAGTCCGCTCCGACCGCGCCCCTTGCCATTCGCCTCCGAGGTCAAACCGCCATGCACGCTACCCCGGCCGGCCAACCGACCCGCCAGTTCGCCAGCGACACCTACGCCGGCATGTGCCCCGAAGCCCTGGCCGCCCTCGCGCAGGCCAACGCGGGCCATGCGGCATCCTACGGCGACGACCCGTGGACCGTCCGGGCGCGGGCGCTCCTGTGCGCTTTCTTTGAGGCCGACTGCGACGCTTTCTTCGTCCCGACCGGAACCGCCGCCAACGCGCTCGCCCTGGCGGCCCTCAGTCAATCGTATCACAGCGTGCTGTGCCACGCCGACGCCCACGTCCAGACCGACGAGTGCGGTGCGCCGGAGTACGCGGCCCGCGGCATCAAGCCGATCCCGCTGGCCGGGCGCGACGGCAAGATCGAACCGGCCGCGGTCCGTCGCGCCGCCGACAACCGGCGCGACGTTCACAGCCACAAGCCCGGCTTGCTGAGTCTCAGTCAGGCCACCGAGGCCGGGACGGTCTTCACCGTCGAGGAGGTCCGCGCCCTGACCGCGATGGCGCGCGCGATCGGTTTGCGCGTCCACATGGACGGCGCCCGTTTCGCGAACGCCGTGGTATCGCTCGGCGTGGCGCCGAAAACGATTACCTGGGAAGCCGGCATCGACGTCCTCTGCCTGGGCGGCACGAAAAACGGCCTGGCGTGCGGGGACGCGATCGTCTTTTTCGACCGGGACGCGGCCAAGGATTTCGAGTACCGCCGCAAGCAAGCGGGGCACCTGTTGGCCAAGATGCGTTACCTGGCAGCGCCGTGGGTCGCGCTCCTGGAATCGGGCGCGTGGCGGCGCAACGCGGCGCGCGCCAACGCGATGGCCCGGATGCTGGAAGGAGAATTGCGCGGCTTCGCCGGCCTGGAAATCCTCTACCCCGTGCAGGCCAACGCCGTGTTCGTGCGGATGCCGCAGCCGTGGGCGGAGGGTTTGCACCGACACGGCTGGCACTTCTACACCATCGCCGGCGGCGAACGCCTGATGTGTTCCTGGGACACGGAGGAAGCCGATGTCGCCGCCCTGGTGCGCGACCTGCGGCTGGTGGCGGAGGTAAAATGAATGGACGCGCCGCACAGGCTACCTGGTGAAGTACGGCGACACGCCGCAAATCTTCGACTCTCCCAAGGAAAAGTACACTCAGGTCTACGTCCGCGGCGAGTTCAGCTGAGGCGGAGGCTTGACGCCTGCGCCGTTCCTTTTTTCATCGACCGGGACGAAACCTTCATCCGAAAAGGTCGTAATGGCTTCACATCCCTGCGACGGCGACCGCTCGGCCGGTTTGGTGGAAGGCTTCACTTCCATTGCGGGATTTCCTTGCCCCGTAAATTCCGTGAGGATCGCGCAGCCCGTGGTCGCGGTCCTTTCAGGCCGACACGTTTCACCCGCCGCCGCGGCTCCTTGCCCGACAAAGTCGTCGATGATTGAACCGCTGTCGCCACCCGTTGCTTGGTTTGTCATAACCCTCACCTCGCGACGATGGTTTGTTGTGCGAGCAACTGGTCATTGTACCAGAATTGCACGGCGTACACGCCCCGCGACGGAAACGGAACGTGATGGTCGCGGAAGCTGACGCCGCGAAGGGCAACCGGGTCCGATCCGAAAGCGATCGGCAGACGTTTGGTTTGCCAAACGATCTGGCCCGTCTCCTCGAAAACGAGCTTCAGTTCGCAGGTCCCCGTTCCGCGCCCTTCCGTGAGGACGAGGAACACGCACATTCGATCGAGTGCGAAGGGGTAGGGCGGATCGGTTTCCGGCGACAGCAAACAAATCAAGCCGACGAGCATTGGCTTGCCCGGCCGTTCGGGGTCGGTCAGGATGTCATCGCAAACGATCAGATACCGGACAATCGGCAAGGGGATGTCAGCCATCGAGCGGCTCCCTGTTCGTCTCGAGCGCACGATTTCTGACCGCCTCCACCTGCACCAGGTTGTCGAAAAACGTCGCCCCCGCGCCGAAGTCGGTTAGGCGGCTGCTCGTCGTCGTGTTGCAGTTCGACCCGCCCGTTGCGTGCTTGTTCCACCACACGCCTTGCGACACCACCACGCCCACTTTCACCGTCTCGCCGACTACCGCCCTGGCCTGGAAGCTGCCGCGGTCGTTGAAGAGACGTACCATCTGGCCGTCGTGCAGGCCACGCGCCGCCGCGTCGGTGGGATGAATCAGGGCGGTCGGTTCGCCCGCGGCCCGGCGCAACACGTCCACATTCACGAACGTCGAGTTCAGGAACGTCGGCTCCGGCGGCGTCAGCAGTTGCAGCGGATACTTTGCCGCCAGGTCGGGCCGCGTTTGCGGATCCTCGTGCGGCGGCGTGTACGTCGGCAGCGGGTCGAGTCCCTGTTGTGCCAGCGCCGGGCTGTATAGCTCGCACTTGCCCGACGGCGTGCCGAAGTTGCCCTCCGCGAACGGGGCGTAAGCCACCGGCACGTTCAGGCGGATCGGGCCTTCCGCGCGCAAGCGTTCCAGCGTGATGCCGTCGAAGGCGCTGACGCGCGGGTAACGCCTTGGCCCCTGGCCGGGGTCCAGCGCCTCCGCGGCGAGTTGCTCGTCGCTTACGTCGAACAGTTCCGGCTCGAAACCCATGCGCCGGGCCAGCAGGCGGAAAACCTCCGTGTTCGGCTTCGCCTCGGCCAGCGGCGCGATCGCGGGTTCGTTCACCTGGACGTAGAGATGGCCGTAGCTGCCGTGAATGTCCAGGTGTTCCAGCTGCGTCGTCGCGGGCAGCACGATGTCGGCGAAGTCGGCGGTGTCCGTCTGAAACTGCTCGTGGACGACCGTGAACAGGTCCTCGCGCCGCAGCCCTTGCAGTACCTTGTTCTGGTCGGGACAGACTGCCGCGGGGTTCGAGTTGTAGACGTACAACGCACGCACCGGCGGCCCCGGCAGTTCGCCCGTCAGCGCCTCGCCCAGCTGCACCATGTTGACCGTGCGCGTGCCGGGCGGGATCAGGTCGGGCCGTTCCAGCCGGTCCGACCGGGCGAACGGGTACAGCTGACTCGTACTCAAGAGAGCGCCGCCGCCGGGCTGCCGCCACGCGCCGATGATCGCGGGCAAGCAGGTGATCGCCCGCACCGCCATGCCGCCGCCGGCGTGTCGTTGCAGGCCGTAGTTCAGGCGGATGAACGCGGGCGGCGTCGTGGCGTATTCGTGGGCCAGCTTTTCAACGTCGGCGACTTCCAGGCCGCAGATCGACGCGACGCGCTCCGGCCCATACTCGTTTTGCACGCGCTCGCGCAGGGCGGCGGCACCGAGGCAGTAGCGCTCCAGGTAGTCGTCGTCTTGCAGGCCGTCGCGGAAAACGACGTGCATGATGCCGAGCGCCAGGGCCGCGTCGGTGCCGGGACGAATGGGAATCCACCAGTCGCTGCGCTGGGCCGTCTTGCAGCGGAACGGGTCGATGGTGATGATCTTCGCCCCCTGCTTGCGGGCCTGGTGCATGACCGCCCACAGGTGCGAATTGGTCACGCTCGTGTTCGAGCCCCAATTGATGATGTAGCGCGACCGCACCACGGTTTCCGGGTCGAGCGTGGCGCGGGTGCCCAGCGTGATGTCGCAGCCCGCCGCGCCGGCCGTGGCGCAGATCGTCCGCGCCAGCAGCGACGCGCCCAGGCGGTGGAAGAAACGGCGATCCAGGCTGTTGCCCTGCAACTGGCCCATCGTACCGCCGTAGCTGTAAGGCAGGATCGCTTGCGGTCCGTCCGGCGACGACGCGATCGCGCGGAAACGCTCGGCGACGGTCGCGATTGCCTCGTCCCAGGTGATGCGCTCGAATTTGCCCGCGCCCTTGGGGCCGACGCGCTTGAGCGGGTGTAGCAGGCGGCCGGGGTGGTAGACGCGGTCGAGGTAACGCGCTACCTTGGAACAGAGGAAGCCGCGCGTGAACGGGTGCCCGGCGTCGCCGCGCAGCTCGACGGCACGACCGTCCTGGACCGTCACCGTCATGGCGCAGGTGTCGGGACAGTCGTGGGGACAGACGGCGCGGACGGTACGCAGGGACAGCGAGGTCATAACGACTCCACGGGGCGAGGGGTAAGGGGGACTTCGTTGATTGTAGGGCGCGGGGGCGGGGGGACGCCAGGCTTTTGCAAAGCCGCAAGCGGCGATTCCGGATTGCGGGGTCGGTCCGCGCGGGCTTGCGGCCCGGCAGGAAACTTGTAGAAAATCAGAAGCACTCTCTTGCGAACCGCGCCGCGGACTGCGACACTCGGGCTGGCGGGGTAAATGGGGGGCCTTCTCCAGGCCGTAGCGGTCGCGGGCAAAACCCGAAAGGGACCAAGAATTCCATCTCTCCCGGCGGTAGTGGACGTATAGTTGGTACGGGAGGGTGCGTGGGAAGGCCGAACGCCGACGCCAGCGCGGCAACGGACGTTCGGGGGCCGTGCAAAGGTTGATCGATGCCGTCACCTGTAAGCAGCGCTGAATTCGTGGACCTCGTTCAGAAAAGCGGCCTCGTCGATGAGAAGCGACTGGCCGCCTATGTGGACAAGCTGCGCGCCGACAATCACTTGCCGCTCGACGCCAAGACGCTCGCCGCCCAGACTATTCAAGACGGCGTGTTGACGCACTTCCAGGCCGAACAAATTCTCCAGGGCAAATGGCGCCGCTTCAACATCGGCAAATATAAGGTACTCGAACGGCTCGGGGCCGGCGGCATGGCCAGCGTCTTCCTGTGCGAGCACCAGGTCATGCGCCGCCGGGTCGCCATCAAGGTACTGCCGACCGCCAAGGCCTCCGACCCGTCCTCGCTGGCGCGGTTCCACCGCGAAGCCAAGGCCATCGCCGCCCTCGACCACCCCAACATCGTCCGCGCCTACGACATCGACCAGGACGACAAGCTGCACTTCATCGTGATGGAACACGTGGACGGCTCCAGCCTGCAGGACATCGTCAAGAAGGCCGGGCCGATGGACTGCACCCGCGCCGCCCATTACATTCGCCAGGCGGCACTCGGCCTCCAACACGCCCACGACGCCGCCGGCTTGGTCCACCGCGACGTCAAGCCGGGCAACATCCTCGTGGACCGCAACGGCGTCGTCAAGGTCCTCGACATGGGCCTGGCCCGCTTCTTCAACGACGACGAGGACATGCTCACGAAGAAGTACGACGAGAACGTGCTGGGCACCGCCGACTACCTCGCCCCGGAGCAGGCCACCGACAGCCACGGCGTTGACATTCGTGCCGACATTTACAGCCTGGGCGCGACGTTCTACTTCTGCCTGACCGGGCGGACGCCGTTCGCCGAGGGGACCGTGGCCCAGAAGCTCATCTGGCACCAGACGCGGCTGCCCAAGCCGATCCGCGGCTTCCGGCCCGACGTGCCGGAAGAACTGATCGCCGTCATCGACCGGGCGATGGCCAAGGACGCGACCCAGCGGTTCCAGTTGCCGATCGATTTTGCCGAGTCGCTCGACCCCTGGACGCAGTCGCCGATCCCGCCGCCGCCGTTGGAAGAGATGCCGCAGCTGAGCATTGCCGCGATGGGCGGGTCCGCGCCGGATTCCAACCAGGTCATCACCCGCGGCGGCCCGGCGGGCGAGGAATCCCCGTCCAGCCGCAAGGTCTGGCAGGTGCCGGGCACGACGCCGACGCCGCGCTCCAACGCCAAGGCGGGGTCGGGACCGTCACCGATCGCAACGCCGCCCCGTGGCAACGTCCCGCAACGGCCGAACACGCCGCCGACGGTCGTGGTGCCCCCCGTGCAGTCGCCGACGGTTTCGGTCCAGGCAAAACGGCCCGCCGCGCCAGCCGACCGACCGACGGCGATCGCCAACGGCCGCGTCCGACCCGCGGCAGCGGCGAAGGCCGGCGTGGCGAGCGTCGAGGACCCCGATGCCCTGGCCGCGCCCGCGGATCAAACCGTCGACAATCATGCCGTCTCGACCCCGCGCGTCGAGCCGAAAAAGAAGCCCGTCGCGCCCAGGCCGGTCGCTCCGTTGGCGGCGTTCCTGGCGGACCGGCCGCCGCTGTTCTGGGGTCTCGTGGCCGGCGGCGTGCTGGCCGGCGTGCTGTTCCTGGGTACTCTGACCTGGCTGATTGTGCATGTGATCCATGCCGCAAACCCGGCAACGACGGGGGCGGCGAGCCTTACCCACACTGTGGGCGGGCCGAACGACAAGACGATCGAACAGGTACTGGCCCGCGCCCGCAGCAACGACCACATCGTCCTGAACGGCGACATCCAGGCCAGCGGCGTCTCGGTGAAATGGCCGAACCTCGTCATTGAGAGCGCGCCGGGTCACACCTTCACCTGGAGCAGCCCGGACAACGCCTACCCCACGACGGCGCTCCTGAACGCGGAAAACGTCGAAGGAGTCGTGATTCGGAACATCAAATTCAACGGCCGCAACAAAGTGGATACACTCGTCCAACTCCGCGGCCGTTGTCCCGGCCTGACGCTTGAGAACTTGACACTGACGGACTTCAAGCAAGCCGGCGTTCGCGTCACGAGCGCCGAAGGGATGGAGGCGCGGCCCATCCTCTTTACCGGGTTGAAGATGACGCACGATGACTCCAAGAACGGCATCCTCTTCGACGTATTTGCGGAGGGCGGCGTTACCCGGCTCAACCGCTGGTTCAAGGTGACCAACTGCAAATCCAACAACGGCAAACTCAAGGCACTTGCCTCCCCGTCCACCGCTGTGGCGAATTTCGACCCGGCGGACCTCTTCAAGTGACCATTTTGTTCGGCGGCAAAACGTGAGACTCGCCCTGCTTCCGAACATCGACTGGGGTTGGTCGGTCAGCGGCGTGGCTTGCGGACTGAGTACACTTGGGCGAGATCATGGAGGACCGTCCGATAATCGTGGAGAGGGAGGCGCTGCGGGACTGGCACCGCCTGTTCGGCCTGCTGCTGACCGACTTCTTCACCGGCTCGCCCTTCGTTGTAGAAGTCGAGCGCGACCTTTCGCAGCAACAACAACTCCTCGACGTGGTGATCCTACGCCGCGGGCGCGGCCGGTTCGTCGGCCGGCTGCCCGATGGGCTGGACGGTCTGGCTGAGCACAACCTGATCAGCTTCAAGTCGCACCGCGAGGCGCTGGACGGCTGGGCCATCAAGGAGTTGGTCGGCCACTCCGTCGCTTACCGCAAGCTTGTCAGTCCCTCGCCGTCCGACTTGCTGCCCGAGGAACGCTTCCGCCTGTATGCGGTGTGTGCGCGTTTTCCGCACAACCTGTCGGGTCAAGTGCCGTGGCAAGAGCGGCAGGCGGGCGTGTATGATTGCCAGTGGGGCACCGACGTTGTGCGCGTCGTCGTGGCGGGCGAACTGCTGCGGGAGCCGCACAATGCGCCGTTGCACCTGTTCAGTGCCTCGGCGAAACTGGTGGCCTTCGGTCGCGGCACCTATCGGCAGCGCTCGGACCAGACGAGCCGGCTCCTGGGGCAACTCTTCGAGAGGTTACAAGGGGAGGACTTTGTCATGTCGTATACGATGGAGGACTTCAATCGCCAGTACATCAAGGAGCACTTCCCGCTACTCACCCTAGAGGAGCAAGGGGAAGTGTTACAGTCGCTACCGCCGGAGAGGCGCCTGGCGGGCCTGTCCCTGGAGCAGATCCGGCAGTACCTGGACCGGCTAACTGCCGGGCACCGCGCCGCGCCGCGCAAGCCGCGGCGAAAGAAGTAAAAGGAGGTCCGTTCGTTACCCCTCGCCCAGCAGTGCTGGCACCTTCTCGCGCAGCAACTCGATCTCCTGGTGCGTCTCGCCCAGGTACGCCAATAATTGCAGATCGTCGCGCGTCACCGTGCCGCCGGTTAGCAGCCACGAGCGCACCCGGAACAGCTTGTAGAGCTTCACCAATTTGCGGTCGCTGATGAAAATGCGGTCCTCGCGCACCAGCACCTTGACCAGGCGCTGAAATTCGGCAAACACATCCGCGGGGAAGAACAGTTGGCGGTCGTTCTGCTCCTCGTTCTTGCCGCCCCGACTCTTGCGGGCGAACAGGTGCATCAGGTAGCGGTTGGCCTTCAGAACGTCGTCGAGTGTGCAGTGCCCCTCGGCCCACGGCTTCTGGTTCAGCCCCTTGTACACTTCCCCCTGAATGCCGGCGTCGATCAACTCGGTGAAGTGCTGTTCCTGCACCGACCGGCTCTCGGCCTTGAGACAAAAACGGTCCTTCAAGGCTGCCAATTCGGCCTGTTCGGGCACCTCGTTCGTTGCCGCGAACAGCACGCGCAGGCGCACCGGCTGCGGCACGCCGTCCTGGTAGAACTTGCGCTCGTTGATGATGGTGAGCAGGATGTTGAGGATGGCCGAGTTCGACTTGAAGATTTCGTCGAGAAACCCCAGGCGCGCGGTGGGCAGCTTGCCCTGTTCGCGGCGAACGTAGCGGCCCTCGCGCAGCTTCCCAATGTCGATGGGGCCGATGATCTCCGACGGCTCGGTGAAGCGCGTCAGCATGTACTCGAAATAATCGTCCTCGCCCAGACCGAGGGCATCCTTGAACTTGAGGACGAGGTCCGACTTGGCGGTACCCGGCGGCCCGACGAGCAAGAGCGGCTCTTGCGCGACGGCCGCGACGAGCATCAGGTCGATGAGTTCCTGCTTCTTGACGAAGAACCGGCCCAGCGACTTGCGAAAGCGGTTGAGCCGGGTGCGCAGGTTTTCCGCGTCGGCCTGGAGTTCTTCGAGCGTCCAGTCTTCGCGCGGCGTTGGCATAGGTTTCGTTGCAGGGGCCATGTTTATCTCCGGGATGACCCGTCGTCATCAATTAGCTAACAGCTATCAGCTAACAGCTATCAGCTAATAAATGACATTTCCCAACGCCGCGCGTACGTCGTGGTGGATGCGTTTGCGGACCAGAAACTCGTCGTCTTCGAGCCAGCGCCGGGCGTTAGCGCCGAGGGTGAAGTCGTCGTGCGTCACGGCCAGGATGACGGTTTCGATTACTTCAAGTTGGAAACGGCTGTAATACTTCAGCGTCGTGAAGCCGTCGCGGACGCCGCGCAAGTGCAGGAACAGGTCTTCCAGCCGTGCCCGGGCCGCCTCCACCGGCCCCTGGCCGAGGGCCGCCACGTAGGCCCGCGCGAGAGCCGTCTGCTCCGCGGGCCGCAACGAATTCTGAAACAAGACCCCCCGCGCCGCGTTGAGGACCGGCTCCGCTTGCGCGTTGCGCCCGAAATAATACCAACCGCCGGCCACCTGGAGCATCGCCCGCAACAGGTCCGGCTTGTCGGCCAACTCTTTCGGTTCCGGTTTCGTGAAGTCGTGGCCGGACAGCATCACGTCGCCGATCCACGTTAACAACTGGTCGATCTCCTCGCGCAGGCCGAGTTTGCGCAAACCGCGGAAACACTTGTTCGCAACCTTCGTCAACGCTGCTAGGATTTCTGTGCCTGTCTGCGGTTCCAAGAGACGCTTGAACCGCTCGACCAGCGACTGAATGTACTCCGGCCGGTCGAAATGGCCGGCGACGAACATCGCCCGTTCGATCAACTCCGCCTGCAATGTTAGCTCGTATTCGTCCTTGGCCCGCGGCCAGGCGTCGTGGACCGTGAGCGTCCGTTCGAGCAACTTGCGGCCGAAATCTTCGTTCACGCGGGGAGCCAGGTTCAAAGCTTCGCGCAGGATTAGGGCGCGGGCCGTGTCGCCCTTCGCCCCTCTCGCGGTACTTTGCCACAGCGACTCGACCCGCGCGGCGATCTCGTGTCCGGCCTCAAGGTCGGGCAGTTCGGCCACCGCCTTGTCCAGGTCGTCGCGCTTGTGAGGGAGATGCCGATAGGGGTTGAGTTCGAGGTCCGGTTCCAGCACGCGCAATTCGTAGCGCATCCGCTCAACGGCGTAACGGGCCAGATTGTCCGGCTCAAGGTCGAGTTTCTTTAGTTGCTGCAACTGCTCGTCCGGCAGTGGCCCGACGTGCGGCTTGCCGGCGAGAGCCCGACGAATGCGGTACTCGAACGCTTTCAACAAGAGGGCGTGGACCGGCCCCTGCTCGGTCAGGTTGGCCGCCGCCCGTCCCAGCAGTTGCCGGCTCCGGTCGTGATCGCCGAGCCGCGCCAGGCCGAACGCAAAGAGCAGGTCGATGTAACCCTTCATCGGCGCGGGCAGTTCACCGCCCTTTGCCTCGCCGACCCGGCCGTTCTCCTCTGCCCACATGTGCGCCAACTCGCACAGCTGCGTTAGCCACTGCCGTAGACCGCGGTAGCGCTGGTTGACCGCCTGGCCGGAGAAGCGCAAGAAGCTCGGCAAATCGGTTTCGGGCCGCAACCCGCCGTGGTAAAGGCGTTCCAGCAGCCGGTCGCGCGCCCGCACCAGTGCCAGCACGTCGCCGTGCGACAGTCGGACCAGGTGCGTCCACGCCAACCACACCGCCCGGACCGGCAACAACCGCTCGTGCAATTCGAGAAAGCGCTGCACCGGGTTGAGCCGGTCGAGCAAACTTTGCGGCGGCTCCACTTGCACGGCGGCCCAGACGACGTACGCCGTCAACGCCCGCAGGTCGGCGGTCGTCGGGTCCGGCAACGACAGCACGGCATCGAGTGCCAGTTCCCGGCCGGTTGCCGCCGCCTCGACCTTGAGCCAGGCGTCTGCCCACGTCGCCGGGACTGTGTTTTCAAACCACAGGGCCGCGAGCCAACACAGGCCGGCGTCGTCGGTCGCGCGCAGAGCCGCATTGAGGTTCGCCAGTTCCGGCCACAGGGCACGCCGCTCCGGCACGTCGAGGTCGCCGTAGAGGCCGAGGAACCGGTCTTCCGCCGACCGCAATTGCTGTTGCAAAACGTTCGGCTCCGCGCCGGCGAAGTCGCTGGCACTGCCAACCTCCGGCACCGGCAGCGCTACCTTCGTGCGGTCGCTGTAGTCGATGGCCGGTCCGCCGGTCGCGGCCTCGTCGCCCGTTTCCCGGCGCTCCTTGCGTTTCTTTTCCTTCGGCACGTCCGGCTTCTTCGGCCGGTTGGCAGCATCCTCGTCGCAGACGAACGACTCGAAATCGAATTTCATGGCCTGCATCCAGGCTTGCAACGGTTCCGCCGCCCGGTCGAGGACGTAGGCGACCCAGTCGGTCAACGGCCGGAAGGCGTTTTCCGGCAACCGGTGCGGCGCGAACGCGCCGCCCGCGCCGGGTACGAGCCAGACGACGTGTTCGGTGTCGTCGGCCAACAGTTTGCGTACCACGTCGCGGCGCAGGTGCGGGTGCAGTTGCGTGCCGACCGGCAGGAACAGGTTCGGCAGGCGCAGGTGCGGCCGGTAGGGCGTCGCGTTCAACACCAGTTCCGGCGGCGCGTGTTTGGAGTGCAGCGCCCGCAGCACGATGGTCTTGTGGCCGTCCTGTTCGCCCACCGCGAAGGCCAGGCTCGTGAGCAGGCGGTCGTCGGCACTCTGCACGAAGCGATTCAACTCCGCTTCGGCGTCGTCGCGTAGCACCCACATCTGCGTGCCGACGAGCGGCCCGCCGGTCCGCAGCGACAGCGCGACGTTGATCTTGGCGGCGAGAGGTTTGTCCTGCCAGGCCGCGGGCCGGTCCGGTAGGGCGAACTCCATCACCTCGTAAATGTCGCGAAAAGGCGCGTCGTCCAGCAGCGTCCAGTGCCGGGGCGCGCGCAGGAACAACAGCTTGCCCGGCGGCGGCTTGACGAGTTCGAGCAGCGGGTGCGTCTGCCCCAGCTCGACCCAGACGTTGGCCGCGCGTTCGACGTAGGCCACCGGCGCGGACGCCTGGCCGGCGCGGTCGATGGCGCGCAGCAGCGAGTAGTACGGCGGGCCGACGACGCGCAGGAGCGCGCGGGTCTCGCCCTCGTCGTTGCCGAGCCAGCGGAAAGCCTGCCGGTCGTTGCCGAGGCGTAACACCTCGAAGACGATGCGTGCCAGGTCGCCGCCGTCGGACAACTCGAACAGGACCGGCAGTTGTTCGGGGCGTTCGAGCGGCCGCGGGTCGGGCTGGAGCGGCACCAGTTCCAGCCACGAGGCAAACGCCGTCGTCTCTACCTTTGCCATCTCGCGTGCGGAAGCCACGTCGAGCCGGCGCAGCTCGGCCTGGACGCCGCGCGCCAGCGATGCGGACGCCTGGACCCAGAGGCAGCCTTGTTCGTCGGCACCGGCGACGACGCCGGCCTGCGCGACGGCGGCGGGTACCAGGCCGCTGGTCAGCACGAGGCGCAGCGTGTTCAGGTCGGGAAACTTCAAGATCATGGCGCGACGGCCGGAAGAAGAATGAAACCACGGAATACACGGAAAACACGGAAAAAAGACAAGAAAATCAATCGAGTCACGGATAATTCCAATCCAATTGCATTGTTTTGCCTCTATCCATCTTCCATCCGTGGCGCAATTGAATTTTCCTGTCTTTTTTCCGTGTTTTCCGTGTCTTCCGTGGTTTCATTCTTGGTGTCCACGTTTCTGAGGCTCTCGTTGTCCCTGCGGCGTGGCGTCGCCCGGCGCAGGGGGTTGTTCTTTTTCCTCGCGTTCGACGACCAGGCCGCCCGCTTCCTCTGCTTTAATCAGCCCGCCGTGGATCAGCCGGTCAACCAGTTGACGGTGCAACTGCTCGTGTTCCTGCGGCAACACGTCCGCGTCGGTGTGCAGCGTCACGACGATGTTCTTTTTGCCCGTCGTCGGGTCGCGGCGCAGGCGGATCGTCATCTCGGCCATGTCCGTCCCCCGTTACTTCTTCTTCGCGGCTTTCACCATCGCCTGCAACGACTTCGCCTCGATGACTTTCTGCTCGACGAGCATGTCGCGCAGGGTTTCCACCAGTACGCGGTTGGCGCGCAAGAGCGCCGCGGCCTGGCCGCGGGCCTCTTCGAGCAGGGCGTGGACGCGCCGGTCCAACATTTCCAGTTGCGCCGGCGACAAGTCCGTGCGCCGCGTCGGCTCGCCGGAGGTGGTGCGGTAACGCGACACGCCGACCTCGTCGCCGCCCATGCCGAACACTTCCACCATGTCGCGCGCGATGCTCGTCGCGTGCTGCAAATCGTGGCTCGCCCCCCACGTCAAGTCGTCGAGGATCAGCAACTCCGCCTCGCGGCCGCCCATCAGGACGACCAGCTCGGCCAACATCTGGTTGCGCGTTTTCACGTTGCGGTGCGTCGGCTCCTGGTGGCGGACGTAGCCCAGCGCCCCGACCACGTCGTCGGCCAAAGCGATGCGCTCGATCGGCTTGGCGTGCGGGCACAGCAGGGCACAAACCGCGTGGCCCGCCTCGTGCGTCGCGATCACCTGCTCCTCGTAAGGCGTCAGCTTTTCGCGCTCGACCCATTCGAGCAGGGCGTGGTCCACGTCGGCGGGCGTCGTCGCGTCCGTGCGGCCCTCGCGCAGCCGACGGCGCGCGACCGATCGGCACAGCGCGTTCAGGTGGTCGCCGCTGAACAGCGTCCCCAGGGCCGCGCCGGGCACGATCCAATCCGTCTGCCGGACCGCATGGTCCAGGGTTTCCGGCGTCATGCTGAGCGCCAGCTTGCGGTCGTAAATCTGCAAGATTTCACGGCGGGCGGCGGGGTCGGGATACGGGATGTGCAGGTGAAACTCGAACCGCCCGGGGCGCAAGAGCGCCGGGTCGAGCGCGTCCACGAAGTTGGTGGTGCCGACGACGAAGACCATCTCCTCGCGGTGAAAACCGTCCATCTCGGTCAGGAGTTGGTTGACCATCGAGTGCTCGACACCGGAGCCGGTGTAGGTCCCGCGCGCCGACGCGAACGAGTCCAGTTCGTCGAAGACGATGATCGCCGGCGCCGCCTGCCGGGCCTTGTGGAAGATCTGTCGAAGCTTGTCTTCCGATTCGCCCACCCATTTACTCTTTAATTCGGGGCCGGAGACGATGGTGACGGCGGCGCCGATCTCGGTGGCGATGGCTTTGGCGAACAGCGTCTTGCCGGTGCCGGGCGGTCCCCAGAAGATCATGCCCTTGGGGATCAGGTCCTCCAGCGCCGCGATCTGCTCCTCGTTCGTGAGCTGGTCCTTGCGCAGCTGCATGTCGAGGATGTCGGAGCGCAGCCGTTCCTTGACTTTCGTGTAGCCGCCGATGTCGCGGTCGAGGTTGACGTGCGGCACTTCGAGCGTGCCGCCGAGCGTCGCCTGGCGCAATTGCCGGTAGGCGTTCTGCGGGTTCGCGGGGTAGTCCTCGCCTTCGAGCGTCGCCAACAGCTTGCGCAGCCGCACGGCATTGACACCGGAGACGTGCTTGTACAGCGCCCAGGCATTAAACTCCTTGCCGAACTTGCGACTCTCCTTGCGCGTGACGAGATGCCGCAGTCGGCCGCGCGGGACGCCGAGCAGCGTCAGGCGGTGCGGGAACAGGTTCTCGATGACGGTCGGCAGCGGGAACGACGGGTCCTTGAAGCCGAGCCAGACCAGTTCGGGGTTTTCGTACAGTAGCGGGATGACCTCGCGTGCCTCGGTGGTGAGGCCGCCCTGGCCCGTAGTGAGCAGGTCGAGATGCGGCAAGACGACGACCTTGCGCTCGACGGCACCGCGCACGGCCTCGCGCAGCTGGGCAATCATGGTGCCGATCATGCCTTGCGCCAGGCCACCCGGGTCGTCGCCGCGCGGCCGCCCGTCGAGGTAGAGACAGCGGAGGTTGCGGGCTCGCAGCCGGTTGCGGACGTTGGCGAACAGGTAAGGGGCCAGGTCCTTGTCGCACTCGATGAGGGTGGGCAGGCCGCGCTCGAGCTTCGACGCCGCCTGAGCCAGTTCGGTCGTGTACGCCGCCTCGACCGCCGCCTCGGCCGTCAGTTCCTGGGGCAGTTCGGACTCTTCGATCACAACGGACATTTTTGATCCTTAAACTTCCAATACAATCGTCAGCGACCCGGCTTGCACGTCCTCGGTCATCTCCTTGATGTGGCCGAGTTGGGCCGCCTTGATTTTCAGCGCCGCGGCGGTGACGCGGTTCGCCACCTGGTCCAACTCCTGGCGCAGGTCGCACAACTTGCCTTCGAGCCGGTCGGTCAAGTCTGTTTGTAGCGCAGCTTCCTGCGCGGACGCTTTGCGCTCCAGGTCGCCCTGCAATTCGCGTTGGAGCAATTCCCGCGTCTTCTTCGCGGACCGGCCGTCGTCCTCGTAGGCCCGTCCCTCGCGTTCGGCCTTGATCTCGACTTCCGCGCAAGCCTCGGCGACGACCGTGACGGTGCCGGTAACCACGTCGATCCTCACGGTCACGCCATCGACCTGGCGCACCCGCCGGTTGCCGTCGCGCTGATAGCCGCGGCTTTCCAGTTCCCGGCCGAGCAGGTCGGACATCTGCTCCGGCGGCAACACTTCGAGGATTTCCAACTGCGTGCTGACGCGGTCCCCGGCACGCAGGACGCGGTTGACCGATTCACTGACACGGATGCGGTAGGCTCGACTCATAGGTACCTCAGTGCGGGTGTCGGCATTGGCTGATAGCTAATAGCTGACAGCTAACAGCTATTTATTTTCCCTCTTTCAACACCCGACCTTCACGTTTGTCGCAACGGATCGAGCCGCCGGATGACGGCCTGCGCTCGCTCCATCAACGCATCGCCCCGATCGTGTTCCCAATCGGTCTTCCATAACTGGGCGGCCTCATATCCTTCATCGAAATAGCCAACGGAACGCGCCCGGCGTTCCCACGCTTGCAGACGAGCCAGGTGCCGCAGAAACGTCAGCGCCAGGGCGTAGGTCGTACTGCGTTCCGCCAGACGTTGCTTGCCGTGCTGCAAGTCCCGGACCCAAAAGTCAGCCTCCACGCCTTCGGGCAACAGCCGCGCGGCCGCACGCAACAGGAAACGGGCCAGGTCCAGGCGTCCCGCGCGTTCGACCGCATTCAGGAAGGCGGTCAACACGCGCTCCTGCTCTTCGCCAAGCTGACGCATCGTCGGGTAGTCGCGGATGCGCTGTTTGCCGCACTCGACTTCGACCCAACGTGCGGCCAGGTCGTTTTGCAGTGCTTCCAGAACGCAGGCTCCAGCACCGGTCGTCCACACCGCGAAATCCGGCGGTTGGGCGGGAGGCGTGCCGGCGAAGTCGTCCGGGTCAAAGAGGCGACACAAGCCGTGTTCCGCGAAACCGGGCAGCGTTTGCCAATCCAGCGCCTTGCCGCCGTACTGCCGCAGACCTTCGTGAGCGAGGAACAGCAACAGCCGGTCGCCGACCGTGAACTGGGCCAGGTCCAGGTGCGGACGCAAATTCGTCGCACCCGGTTTAACTGCCGTCACCCAGCGCAAAAACTCCAACGTCTGCCGCGAGAACGCCAGCGCCAGGGCGTCCGGCGGCGTGCGTTCCCACAGGCGGCCTTCGATGGCGCGGCCGTCGCGCAGGAACCGTTCGCGTCGCCAACCGCCGCGCTCGGCCAGAAGGTAGACGCAACCGGTCGCCAGGGCATCGCGGACCAGGCGGACCGCACTCCGGCTTAGACAGGGCGGCGGCGTCTGCCCTTGCTCGATCAACGGCAACGCCCGTTCCGCCGGCGCGCGCCGGAGGAAAAAGTACAGCAGCGTCAGCAGGTTCGCTTCAAAGCGCGAAACGGTTTGCATGGTGATCCGTCACGGGGGGACGAGGCGCAGGCCCATGCAGTTATTCTGGCAGAAATAGGGCTGGTATGCCAGGTGCGACCGCGGATCAACCGTTTTCGCGCCAGCGGTCGCCGCGGTACGGCCGGGGCAACGGTGGGTCGATGCCGGCCATGTCCAGGTAGCCCGCGACGTAGACCAGCAAGGACAACGGAATCGTGAACAACGCGCCGACGTAACACGCCACGGCACCCACGCCGGCAAGCAAGGACAGGACGAGGTAGGTGCCGAACAACGGCCAGAAGTGGTCGGACGATAGCGTCCAACTGCCCTTGATCGCGTCGATGGCGCTCAACCGGCGGTCCATAATCAAGGGGACGCTGAAGTAGAACAGCCGGACGAAGAAATAAATGGCGACGAGACAATACAGGACGGCAAAGGCCAAGATGCCGAGGAGCATTTCCACGGGCATGGGGGAGGTCGGAGTCATCGAGACATTCATGAGTAAAAACAACGCGATGTTGGGCGGCAGCATCATCAGGTTCATTATGACGCTGTTCAGGAGAATTTTGCCGTAGAAACGCCCCTGGAAGCCGGCGAAGAAGTCCGCGAAAGTCCAGGGCCGACCGTCGAGTTGTTTGAGGGCCACGGCCACCAACCCCGCCAATAACGCCGGCGTAATGAAGATGTCGTTGAGGAACGTCAGGGGATAGTCACTGGCTGGAATCTGGGTCGCCCTCACCGTAAAGAGGCCCACAACCGTGACGGCGATGATATCGACCGCACAAATCAGCAAGAAGCAGATGACCAGGCCGAGGACGCTACTGTAATGGGCGGCGCCGATGTTGAACCACTTGCCCAGGTCCATCTGGTAACGGTTGGAGAGCGGCGCGTCGATGTCGCGGTCGCCGTATTCGTCGCGGGGCGGACGCGGGTAATCCTCGTCGTCGTCGGGGTATCGGCGGCGCGGCTCACGCTCCTCGCCCCGGTCGTCAGTGAATTGCGAGCTTTGTCGCGCGGCGCCCGGTTCGCCGGTGATCGCGCCGCCGTCGGGGCCGGTCGGGTCGGCGGCGGCGGGTGCCGGCGCGGCGTCGGCGTCGGGCACGGCGAAGGCCTGCTGGCACTGGGGACAGCGGACCATCGTGCCGGGCACCAGGTCGTTTGAATACCGCAGCAGGGCACGGCACTCCGGACAGTGAAAAGTCTCGACGGCCATGAAACCGGACTCCTGAACGGGGACAAGCAGCCGACTCGTTTCAGCAAAAGGTATCAGCCGTGCGCCGCGGTTGCAACCAGGTTGTTGGGGTAAAGCGCAAAGCCGCAAGCGGCTCAGGCGTTTAGTTCCTCCCGATAAGCCCACACCTTTTCGACCGCCCGCGCAACTTCCTCGACATCGGCCGCGGCCCCCAACAGGATCGGGTGGTGCAGGACGACCGCCCCCGCGTGCGCCCGGTCAGCCTCTAGCAGCGGACCGGCCGGGCGAAAGCGGTCCGGCGAACGGCCGACGTGCAGGGCATTGAAACCCTTGTCCAGCGCGACCCCTTCCGCCCGGACCGCCTCCAGGAACCGCTCCCGCGACAGGCCGAACGCCATCGCGTCATACTGAAAGCCCACCTTGTAATAACCCGGCTCGCCCTCGACCACGCGATTGCGGAACGGCCGCAAACCGGGCACATTCCGCAACCGCTGCACCAGCAACGCCACGTTTGCCAGACGCAATGCGTTGCGGTCTTGCAACCGGTCGAGTTGCGGCACGAGGGCCGCCGCTTGCAATTCCGATAAAGGGCCGACGATGTTGCCCCGAAATTGGGCGACGCGGGCGCGTGCCCGCACGTCCGCCCGGCTCGTCAGGATCGCGCCGCCCCGGCCCGCGCTCAGCAGTTTGGAACCGCCGAAACTCAGCACGCCCACATCGCCCCAACTGCCCGCGGGCCGACCCTGGACCGTCGCGCCCGGCACCTGCGCCGCGTCTTCGATAATCGGAATGCCGTGCGTTGCCGTTACGGCCTGGATTTCCCGCATCGGCACCAGGCCGCCGTGCAGGTGCGACACGATAACCGCCTTTGTCGCGGACGTAATCGCGGCGGGCAAATTTGCCACCGCGAAGTTCCAGTTGTCCGGATCGACGTCTATCAGCACGGGCAGCGCGCCGACGGCCAGGACGTTGAGGTAGTTGCCGCCGTAGTCGTAGGCGGACAGGATCACCTCGGCGCCGGGGCCGACCTTGAGGGCGCGCAAGGCCAATTCCACTGCGAACGTGCCGCTGCAACACGCGAGCGCCGTTTGCACGCCGTGCATGGCGGCCAGGCGCGTTTCGAGGTCACAAACATGGCCGCCGTCGTACTTGCCCCAGGAACCGTCTGCCAGGGCGCGACCCACCGCGGCGGCAACCAATTCGTCGGCGGCCGGCCAGTCGGGCGGGCCGGCGGGGCGAAGCGGTTCGCCGCCCAGGAGCGCGGGCAGAAGTGGCCGGGGGGACATGGATGATACTCGTTGCTGTTGGGGGTAGAGGTTCACCGTGCAGGATATACCGCCCGGACCGTCTGGCGAAGCCCGTCCGATCCCGAAGACGTGGAAATCTGTGCTGACAACGCGGCCCGAACCGGCGACAATGGCCAGGCGCTAGATGTCCATTTCGTAAGTTCGCTGCCATTGGAGAGGGCGATCTGTCGTAGCCGCAAGCGGCTCGCTTGCTGGCTGACACCGCTGTCGTCGCCGCTAGGGGCGCGCTTGCTGGCGGAAACCGCGCAGAAGCCAGCAAGCTAGCCGCTTGCGGCTACGACCGACGCGGTGCGCCGGTCGCCCCCGTCCGTCTGTTGGGAGATGCAACTATGTTCGGTGCCAAGCGCGCAACCTCTTTGCTGCTCTTCGCCACCTGGGCACTTGTGGGCGTCGTTTCGCCGGGGCCGTCCGCGGCCCAGCCCGGCCCGGTGTTCGATCGCGTCGTGCAGCGGTTTCAGCCCCCCAGCCCGGAACCGCCCCTGGCCGACGGCACCGTCACGCCGCGGGCCGGTGACAACTGGACGCCCGCCGGCGCGGACCCCAACGAACCGCCGACGCCGGTAGTCAGCATCCAGGTCCACGTCCCCGCCGTCGCCAACGCCGGCCAGGAACTCGAATACCGCATCGTCGTGGAAAACCGCTCTCGTGCCGCCGCCCACCACGTCCTCGTCCGCGACAAGGTGCCGGACACCGCCCGCTTCGTCAAGGCCGCGCCGGAACCCAAGGACCGCGAGCCGGAGCTGCGCTGGGACCTCGGCACCATGCAGGGCGGCACGCGCAAGGAAATCATCCTGACCCTGGTGCCAACCGGCGCCGGCGACGTGGAGAACACGGCCCGCGTCCAGTTCGACCACGGCCAGCGCGTCAAGACCGCCCTCTCCAAACCGACCTTGCGCGTCCGCGAAGTCGGCCCGGCCCAGGGCGTGATCGGCGCGGTGCTCAAGTACCAGATCGAGGTCACGAACGTCGGCTCGGCGGACGCCGTGGACGTGGACCTGACGAACATGCTGCCCGTCGGCGGCGAGTTGACGTTTTCCAACAGCGAGCCGTCCACGCCCGGCGACAACCCGCTGCGCTGGCGGCTCGGCACAATCGCGCCCGGCCAGACCCGGCGCGTGAAGTACGAAGTCATCGCCGCCAAGGCCGGCACCTGGTCCACCAAGGTCCGTGCCTCGACCAAGACCGTGGCGGAGGACGCTTCGACCACGATTACCGTGGGCGAGCCGAAGCTGAGCGTCATCAAGACGGGGCCGTCGCGCCGCCTCGTCAACCGCGCGGCGGCCTACCAGATCACGGTCGCCAACCCCGGCACCGTGGCGTTGACCGGCGTGCAGGTGGTGGACCGAATACCGGCCGACATTACTTTTCTCAGCGCCTCGGGCGGCGGTCAGCACGTCGGCGGCCAGGTGCAATGGGACCTCGGCAACATCCCGGCAGGCGGTCGCAAGGTGGTGCAGATGGTTATCCGCTCCGCCAAGCCCGGCGAGTTGACGAACGTGGCGGAGGTCCGCGCCGACCACGACTTACGGGCGCGCGACGCGGTGCTGACGACGTTTGAGAACCCGAAAACGCTGGCAATCGAAATCGAAAAGAACGTCGATCCGGTGGACGTGGGCCGCGAGGCAATTTACACCATCCGCGTGCTAAACCCGACGGGCCAGGGTGCGACGAACCTGGCTTTGGCAATCTTTGTCCCCGAGGAGTTGCGCGTCATCGACGCCCGCGGCCCCACGCAGGCCGACAAACGGCAGCCGAAGGTCACGTTTGCGTCGCTGCCGGCGTTGGGGGCGGGACTGGAAACCGCCTACACGTTGCGCGTGCAGGCTGCGAATCCGGGTGCGGCCCGTCTCAAGGTGGAGTTAACGGCGGACTCGCTGCCGCCGGGCACCGTCATCAGCCAGGACGAGAACGTGACCGTCGTGGAACCCAAATGAGCCGGTTTTTCGCGGACAGGCGAGCGGCGGACGAAAGTCCGCCGCTCGCCTGAACTCTTTCACGTCACCCCGGCGGCGTCGGCCTCAGCCTGACCGCGCTCGAACCGCTTGCCGACGAAAATGAAGGCGACCGCCGCGGCGACCACGACCAGAGCCGTGATGCCAAAGAACGGCCCCGGCAACAACGGGCCGCGCTTCGCAGCTTCAACGGTCAGCGAGCCGCCGTACATCTGCGTCCAGCCCATGTTGAGGAAGTTGCCCAGCGTATTGGTCAGCAGAAAGCACGCGGTCACGAAACCCTTCATGCTCTTGGGTGCCGCCGTGTAAGCCAGTTCCAGCATGGTGCCGTACAGCAGCACTTCGCCGAACGTCAACATGATGTAGGCCGCGGCGGGCCAAAAGACGGACACCTTGGCCGTCGCGATTACCACGGATTTCCCGGCTTGTTGGACTTCCTCCGTATGCCCTTCCGTCAAGAAGCCGGCCAACGCGATGATGCCGACAGCGGCCGCCGTCAGCAGGAAGCCGGCCAAAATCTTGCGCATCGGCGTAAAGATAGTGACTTTCGGGTCGAGGTAGGCGAACAGGAAGTTGAACGACGGCACCAGGATGATGACGAACAGGGGGTTGAGGAATTGCAGGTGATCGGGGGTGATCGTGATGTCCAGGATGGGTACGCGCAGATTAACGTAATCGTTGATGAAGGCGACCCAAAGCGAATCGTTGTGTTCGTACCCGAACCAAAACAGAACCACCAGCGCGAAGATCCCGAACAGCCGAAAGAGGGTCTGCCACTGGAGCCGACGTTCCTCGGGCGTCAGGACGCGCGGTTCCGGCCTTTCCTCGGCGTAGTAGCGCTTACCAGCGGCGAAGATCGCCAGAGCAACGACCATGAGGCCGGCCGGGACGGCGAAGGCGACCGCGTAGGCTTCTTGCATGAGTTCCTTCGGCACGACGGGCGTGATCTGCTTGCCCTCGGCCAGCAGCGCGTCAGCCTGGGCACGCAGGCCCGGTTCGAGGTGGGCGAGAATGTATTGCTCGCGAACAAATGGTAACGCGAAAGTCGAAACCAGCGCGCCGACGTTAATGGCGAAGTAAAACCACAAGAACGCGGCACTGCGCAGCTGAAGTTGGCCCGGACGCAGCTTGTCGTAAGTCTGGCCCATGAGCGTCGAGATGTTCGGCTTGATGACGCCGCTGCCGCCTGCCAACAGGGCCAGCGCGACGAACAGGGCCGTGTAGTTCGGAATGCCCAGGATGAAGTGCCCGGCGACGTAGGGGACCGAAAAGCCGACGATGGTCCAGTACCGGCCGAGCCAGCGGTCGGCGATGAAGCCGCCGACGAGCGGCAGGAAGTAGCACGCCATTTTGAACGCCGCGAAATAACTACCGGCGTCCCGGTCATCCAGGGAGAGAGCCTTCGTCATGTACAGCATCAGGATGGTGCGCATGCCGTAGTAGGAGCTGCGCTCCGCGAACTCGCCCCAAAAGAAAAACCAAATGGCCGGGGGGTGGGTCTTCAAGACCGGCGGCGTTGCTTCCAACTCGGTTTTGTCCGGATATTCCATCGCCAGCGCCTCTCGTTCGGGGTTGGGTCCGATCAAACTTTTTGGCGAGCCGGGAGCGTAAGCGACCGGAGCTTAACTGCGGATAACCTACGGTCGCTTAAGCTCCCGGCACGCCATTATTTTAACGGACCCAGTATAAGTACACCAAGGGATCGGCCACCAAAACACGGAGATTTTAGCCTGC
>JBBRLG010000026.1:0-25962 GCA_038231495.1 Gemmatales bacterium
GAAGCGCGAGCGCGGGACCGTCCCTCGCTCGCGCTGCGGGCTTGTGTTCTGCCAATCGTGCTGTTTCGGGAACACGACGCCTACCCGACCAAGCTCCCGATGGCGTTGCCTTTGAGCGACCGGCAGCGGACGCCCTATCCACCCTTGCCAAAGCGCAACAATCTTGGCAAGGGTGGGATTTTGGCACACAGCGACTGTCAGGAGCAGCCAGCGGCGCTGATAGACCCTTGCCAAAGGTGTGGCAAACAGTGGCGAGGGTGGGTGGCAAGGGTCGGTTTGGCAAGGGTCCCTTTGGCGGCAGCCGGGTGTGCAGAATGTTCGTGCCGAGGTAAAAAAGGGCCGCGGCTGCGAGGTTGCCCTTCGCGGCCACGGCCCTTGTTATTGCCTATCGCTTTGCCGTGCTAGACCGGCATCAAGCGCCGGCGCAATTGTCGCAATGAAACGCCGAAGAGGCCCGTACCCCCAAAGCAGGCCAGCACCAGCGTCGAAGGTTCCGGAACGTCACGGATGCCGAGACTGGCGACCGCCACGTGGGCACCGATGCTGCCCTGGTTGTCCGACGACGGCGGGCCGGGCGGCGAGTAGGGTCCAACGGTAATCTTGTAGTGGTTGCCGCCCAGGTCCAGGGGCTTGAAGGTCGGGCCGATGAACAAGTTTTCAACGTTCGCACTTAAGGCGGAAAACGTGCCGGAGAGTTTCCCGGCGAACGTGACCGAGCCGGAAAGGCCGGACGCCTTGTCGGTCAGGGTCAGCGTGAGGGTGTAAAAGCCGCCGGTCTTCAGCTTGTCGGGCTTGGCTTCGGCGGCCCTACTAACCGTGCGGAGGTTGGCGGCGCCGATGTCCGAGTTGTTGGCCCCGGTTCCGGGGTTTTCCAGGTCGAACACGACCTTGCCCTTGCCGGGCGCGTCGGCGTGGACCACCCCCGAGACGGGGCTCATGGTCCAGCTATAGTCCCATTTGATGACATCCGCGCGTGCGGTAGCTCCCGCGAGTAGCGTCGTGGCGAGCGCGAACACAAAAAGGTGCTTTGGACGGGTCATTAACGTGGGTCCTTTCCTATCCGTGGTATTTGACCACACTCAAAAACTCGGATCGAACCAGTTGATCACTCCCAGTGAGCGGCCGATCCACGCCTAACGGGCAAAACGGGGTTGCAACACGACCTCCTGTCTGGGGAAAAACGGAGGGAAAACAGCCAAAACCAAGGCATTCACGGTTAAGCAAGGGACGCAGTGTAAAGGGAATGCCCCGGCGAGTCAAGAGAGGCATTTCGCACAATCGGCCCACGTGGCAACGTCTGGCCGGGAGGGGGGTTAAAGGGTTTGTGGCGGGTTTATGCGGGCGTCCGAGGGCGGCGAAAACGAAGCGAATTGGGGCGGCTGGCCAGGCTTTCGGCTCCGGGCCGGCCGCCCCAACAGGGCAAGGCGGGCAACGGGGGATTTTTGAAGCATTTCACTAACCTGCCACCAGCCCTAGGTGGCGACGCCGAGCGGTAGGCCCGTAGGGGCGACATCCAACAACGCGGCAAGTTCCGGCGGATCGACTGCAACGGGACCGTGCGCATCGACCCGCAGGGAGGCAAGCGCGCCGTCGTGGTAGGTCGCCTCCACTTCTCGGATTGTCCCCGACAAAGACCGCAGACTCCCCTCCGCGAACTCGATCCGCGTCGGTTTGCGTTCCAACACTTCTAGCCGGACCAAGTGGGGAGTGTAGGTATGGAGGTGCCACGGGCTAGAACAGGCGATGACCCGGTTGGCGGGCGGCGGTACCAGGTAGTCGCGGTAATCGTTGGGGTCGCCCGTGTGCCCGGCCTCGGCCGCCTTGGCGATGTTGTAGGCCTCGCGGGCCGTGACGTAGTGCAACCGGAAGGGCGGTCGGGTCCACCAGTGTTCCATCGCCGCAAACGTCTCGTCGGTCGGGCGGCCCAGGAACGATTTCCGGTTCTGCATTGCGTGAGTGTGCAGCTTGACGAACAGCCACTCCGGCCGCCCCCGGACGTGGACGTGGGCCGACAGCCAGCCGGCCAGGCGGCGCGGGTGTGCCGGCGAGTAGTCCTCAACGGCCCCGTCCTGGAGGCAGCCATTGCGCCAGTCGATGCTGACCGGCCCCTGGAACATGAGCAAATCGCCGGAGGCCGCACGGCCACACGCGAGATCGACGCCGGTGTCGTAGGACTTGGGTTTGCCGTCTTCCGTGGCGTAATAAAGCGAATTAACCTTGCGCGGTTGGGGGGCCGTGCCCAGCGACGGGAAGGTGAAATCGGCATAGCAACCGGCGTCCCGCAGGGCGGCAATCTCCGTGGGGCAGCCGCTCACGGCGTCGTCGCCAGCCCCGTTGTCCAGGGCGGAGTTGCCCGCGATGTAAGCGAACAACGCCCGCGGCTGTTCCTCGGCCGTCAACATCGCGCCGCAGCGGTTGAACCACGCAACGCCGTCGGCCAGCGTCCGTGCCATCGTCGCGTGCGTGTCGTGGCCGTGGTGCAGGTGGAATTCGACTTCCCCGTAGCCCCGAAACGTGCATTCACTTAGCGCCTGGACGCAACCGGGGTTGGGGTAGTCGTAGCGGTAGAACCAGGTGTGCTGCGGCGGCCGCCCGTCCGAGTCCCGATGCGGTTCGGCCAGCGCCTCGTACTCGGCACACCACGACTGCACCGATTCGACCGCGGCGGCGTCGCCGAAGCGGCGGGCCGGCTCGTAGTGGTCGGTCACGAGCACCATCACGTCGATCGGCCTGTCGGCCGGCACGAGGTCCCGGGTGAACGGTTTGTGGTGGCGAAGGTAGCCGGGCAGCCACCCGCCACGCAGACCCCGCCAACGCAGAACGCGGTACAGGAAGAGTGGCAACCGCCCCAACCCGTGGAGAAACGAAGGCCCCGACTCGAAGTCGTGGGCCAGGACTGTCGGGCATTGGCTCGCCGCGCTGCTTGGTGTGTCCGTCATGGTGCAAAACATCCCCGCGGTTAGCCGCCCAGTGTCCTACTGCCCGCCATATAGCCGGGAGTCACGCTGGAACGGCTGAAGAGGAACTTTCCCGACGCCTCGGCGGGTAAGTCGTCCACGATTTCTACGTCCACCACTGCCTCGTCACCCAGGTATTGCCGGGTCGTGCGGCGCAGGTAGTCCGCGTCCTCACCGGGCACAAAGTCGCGGCCGGGTTTGATGCGGTAAGTGATAGCCGCCGCCGTGTGCTGATGAATTTGCACCTGGCCCAGGCTCGGCCGCTGGGCGACGACGTAGGTGGCGAGAAAGACGCCGGAAACCAGTTGACCATCGCAGCCGACCAGGAAATCCGTGACCCGACCGGCTACCTTTTCGAGGCGCGGCAGGCCGCGTCCGCACGGGCACTCCCCGGCCGCCCAACTCCCCATGTCGCCGATGCGGTAGCGGATCAACGGCATGGCGTGGTTGAGCAAGTCCGTTACAAAGATGGCCCCGACTTCCCCAGGCCGGGCCGGGCCGTCCGGCGTTTCGATCTCAAGGTAAAGCCCCTCGGCCATGACGTGCAACCCGCGGTGGGCGTCGCACTCACTTGCCAGGACGCTCACCTCGCGGCAGCCGTAGCGGTTGAACACGCGACAACCGAAAACCTCTTCCAGCAGTTCCCGGTCCGCAGTTTCCAGAGTCTCCGCCGAGGTAACAATGGCGTGGGGTTGGTAGGCATCCAGGTTGTTTGCCTTGAGATAACGAGCGAATAACACCGCCGACCGGGCGTAGGCCTGGATGAGCTTCGGGCGGTAGCGGTGCAGTGCCTGGTGAAAGGCGATCAGCTTGGCCTCGGTGACGTGGCCCGTGTCTAGCCATAGGGGTTCGCGCAACAGTAGCCCGCGCAAGCGGCCCCGCCAGTGGTCGGTGGGGCGGTCGCGTGGCGCGCCCCAGATGACCGCGGCCTTGTCGCCGACTTCCCAGCCGGCCCAGCGGTTGTGCCGAAGAGTGGCCGCGGCGCGCGAGCACTTGCGGTCGCCGCCCAGGAAGAACGCGACGGGACTGCCCGTAGACCCGCCCGTCTGATTGGGAATCAGGTCGGCGCGCGGCCAGTTGCGGGCCACGAGAGCGTCGCGGTTCTCCTGAATTTCCCGCTTTTCCAACGGCGGCACCGCGCGCAGGTCTTCCAAACAGGAAACGTCGTCGGGGTGAAATCCGGCACGGTCAAAGCGCTCGCGGTAGAACGGGCACTGCCCGTAAGCGTGGCGGAGTAGGACTTTCAGCCGTGCGAGTTGCAACGTCTCGATCTGGTCGGCGGGCAGCCACTGCGAGCGCTCGAATTCGCGCAAGTAGCGGAGCTGGGCGGCTTCGCCCGCGCGCCAGAGGGACAGCGGCAAGAAAACGTCGCGAACGAGTCGTTGATAAAATGCCATGAGCTACGTCGCCTTCCTTGACTCGGGAGCGTGGCATGGTGCGGCTTAGCGAACGTCGGCAACGACTGGCACCGCGAGGTCGGGCACCGCTGCGCGTCCGGGGTTGCGCGGCAGGCTGCGGTCGATGAACAGCTTGTGCCATAGGTCGAAGCAGAGCAGACTATAAAGAAACCAGTTCGGGCAGGCAAGGGAAGATTGCAAGGTGCGGCGGTCTACGAAGTCGTAGGTGCCGATCTGCTCCACCAATGGCCGGAGTTGGCCGCCGGGTGCCAGCCATTCAAAGATGGGTTGGCCGAAGCCGAGCTTGGAGCGGTGGGCCAGCGCGCCCGCGCCGTTGCGCACGAGCGCCGCTTTCAGGAGAGCCTTCGGCCGCCGGAATCGGAACCGTGCGTCCGGGGCGAGGTTGACGACGAACCGGAGCATACGCGAGTCGAGGAACGGACAGCACAAATCGGCCCCGGCCCGGTTGAACAACGTCGTCCACAGCGACGCGCTGTCCGTCGCTTCCGCCAGGTAGCCGATCGCGTGCAGCCGGTCCATCGGTTCGTCGGGCACGCTGAAATGATCGAGCAGCGCACGCCGGTCGGCGAGTGCGTCGGCAACGGCCGGTTCACCAAAGCACGCTGCCACCCCCGCCCAGTCGGTGAAGACCGCCGCCCGGTTGACCGGATGCGCAAACTCGCCCACCGCGCCCAGGTGGTCCGCCAGCCACAGCGTGCTACCGACCCGGTCGCACTTCGCCAGGCGGGCCAGGACCGCCGCACTTTGCCTGAGACAACGCGAAGGCAGCAGGGAGCGTGCGAGGCGCGCGTTGTGTACCTGGTTGGCCAAGCCCAGGCCGAAGAGGCTGTCGGCCCCCTCCCCACACAGCGCGGTTTGCTTCCCCTGGGCCACCAGCTCGTCGGCGAGGCGGCCGAAGTAGGCGCTTTGAACGTGGTTGGGCGGCTCGCCGGTTGTCGCGATCAGGTCGAGGAGGTAGGAGGCGTAGGGACCGTCCGCGGGCACTAGCCGGTGTCGGGTGCCGAGCAGGGCCGACGCGCTGACGGCATAATCGGTGTCGGGCCAGGTGCGCGGGTGATCGACGCTAATCGAGTAGGTGTCCGGCAACCCGTTCGCCGTGCCGCGCAGGCGGTTCCAAACCACCTGGAGGTAGGAGCTATCAACCCCGCCGGACAGGAGGTTGGTCGTCTGCGGTCGGCCGGCACCGCAGTCGCCGAGGACGTCGTTCATCGTCGCTTCCAGCCGGCCGACCGCGTCCTCTTCCCGCACCGGCTCGCCACGGAACGACGCGAAGGTCTGCCGCTGAACCCGTTCCAACCCCTGGGCCTCCCAGGTCAGTTGCTCGCCGGGCAGTAGGCGGTAAATCCCCTCAAACAGGGTTTCGCGTCCGGGCACAAAGCGCGAAATGAAATAAGCCGGTAGTGCCCGCCGGTTGACGCCCGCCGGTTCGCTCAGGGCGTCGAGTACCTGGGTCAGGTTATTGCCAAACAACAACCCGGCATGGTTCGCGTGGTAGTAGGTAAAGCCGGAACCGACGAAGTTGCGATAGAGGAGTACCCGACCCGCGTGAGCGTCCAGGAGTGCCAGGGTAAAACTGCCTTCCAATCCGGAGATTGGAAGCGTCCCCTGTTCGAGGTAGTGGGCGCGGATTTCCTCGGCGACGCGGTCGAGTTCCGATTGGCTTCGCCGACTGCCCAGGCGCACTGTGCCCCGGACTACCAGGGCCAGCGAGTCCCAGGAGTACAAACGGCAGCTGGGGCCGGCGGTGCGAACGAAGACGTTGCCGGCGTGCCACGCCCCCCGGTCATCCACCACCGGACTAGGTCGTTCGGTCTGCCGCGCATTGTTCCGGTGCTTGTGAATCCCACCGAAATAACCTGTTTCCATGAAGCACCTCCAGGGTGAGGGGAAGGACACGCCGAAGCGCGTCACGTCGAGGAATGGACCGGGGCAGAGCTAACCGCAGTGGGTCGCGTCAGGGGCAAGTCGCCAAGAGGACTACGCGACGCCTGGGTCTGAGGCAAAGGTTTCAGGAGTCGAGACCGTAACGCCAAAACGATGTCTCGTAGGTAGGTTTTCTCGGCCCGGGCAACGAGACCCACCTGCCAGGCGATCAGTGGAACGGCCGCGTACAACGTCAGTTTCACGGGTGCCCAACTCCACGTCGCGGGCACCAACCGCGAAACGGCCCAGGTGCCCCCGGCGAGGACCAGCACAAGGAACACCCGCCGCCATTCGTAGCGCACCGGAAAAACGCGCTGACTTACGACCCAGGTGACGAGGAACAAAAAAGCAAAACCGCCGAGCGTGGCCGCGGCTGCCCCCACACTTCCGTAGCGGGGAATGAGTAGGCAGTACAGCACCAACATTACGGCCGTGGCGGAAAGCGTGATGCCGAGCTTCATCCCCGAACGCCGGGAGACGTAAAACCCCGCGTCCATCAGGGCGGCCGCCGTTTGACAGAAGCCCGCAAGAACAACGATGCCGATTACATTCACGGCAGCGCCGTAACGACCCCCGCCTAGCAGCAGCACCACCTCGTCCTGGAAAAGACACAGGCCTAGCCCGACAAGCGCATACGCCGCCAGGATGCGCGTGAACGCCCGGCCGAAAACGGAGGGCGCGTCCGCCGAACGTGCCGCCTGGTACATAAGACTGCTCCAGACCATATAGAGCGGTCCCAGGCTGAACATGCCCACGCCCAGGGCGAGCTTGTAACCCAGGCCGTAGGTGGCGACCTCCTCCTCGCCGAAACATTTCAGCAGGAAAAAGCGGTCCCCGTGCTGCATGAGTAGGAAGCCCAGTCCCCCCGGCAGAAAGGGCAGCGCAAATCGCAGGAGAGCACGGACGTTGGCAGCCCTGGGCCAGGCGCCGCGATAATAAAGCTCCCAGCAACTGAGGGCGATGCCATACACCGCGGAAGTGGCGACGGTGGCGAGCAACACGCCCCAGGCCCGCAGATCGAGCCAGCCGACCAGCACGAAACAGAGCAGCACGCGCACGAGAAACTGACTGACCGAAATCACCAGAAACCGGACGGATTGAATGCGCGATTGCACCAACGACAGCGGCATCAGGCTAAGCGGTTCAAGGAGGATGGCGACCACTGCCAGGCGGAGCAGGTTGGGCGAAATCGTCCCGTTTTTCGTGGCCAACAGGTCGGTCAGTGGACCGGAGGCCAGGATCACCGACCCGCCGACCAGGGCACTGAAACCCAGGACGAGCAACATGGCCGCGCCAAAAATGCGGCGTCGTTCCTGCTCGTCGTCGGTCTGCTGGTAGAAGGTCAGCAAGGCCTGGCGCAAGCCGCCGATCAGTAACACGGTGCCGACCGTTTCGGCCAGGCGGTCGAGGATTTCGACGACGCCGTTTTCCGCCTCGCACATGGCCCGGAGGTAAAGGGGAACCAGGACGAAGCTGCCGGCGCGGACCAGCATGTTCGCGACGCCGTAGACCGCCGCGTGCTTGAGAAAAGCCTGATCCTTCATGCCCCTATCCCTCTGATTCCGGTTAGTTGCTGTGCCCGGCTGGTGCCGGATCCTTGGGAGTGCCGGTCGCCCTTTGGAGTGCGGCGGCTCGACGCCGCTTTCTTTCTTTGGCAAGGCAACAGGCTCCGACGAAGAAAGAAAGAAAGCGGCGTCAAGCCACCGCACTGCAAAGAGAAAAACACTCCTGCCCTACCGTGCCGGGACGGAAATGAGTCGTCCGTTCGGCCAGGCGAGTGTACGGATCGAGGGATTTAGCACGGGTTGACGGGCGGCTTGCAGGCGGATGCAGTGCAAGGCAATCGCCTGGAACGCGGCGAACCAGAGCCAGTTGTACCGATACAGGTTGTGCCCGGCCCAGCCCATTAACAGCAGCAGCACCACGTTCAAAGCCACTGCCCGCGAGACGTGATAAAGGAAGTCCGGCTTGCGATGGCGGTAATGCCGCCGGGTCTCGCGCCAGTTCAGATAGAAGCAGAACAGGAAGGCCAGAAAGGTCACGACGCCGACGACGCCCATCTCCGAAACGACCTGCCCGTAAACGTTGTGGGAGTTGTACCCCTGGCCCGTGGCGTAGAGGAAGGCACCGGGGCCTACACCCAGGACGGGGTTTTCGTCCCACAGCCGGAACCCTTCGAGGAAGCCGCCGATCCGGCCTTCCGCCGACTCCTGGGCATTCGCCGGCCCGCGGCTGGAATCGACCAGCGTGAGAAAGCGGTCCTGAAGGAACCCCGGCATAAACGCCACCAGCAGCACCGTCGCGACGCCCAGGAACACGACCATTTTCGACCGCGACCGCGACAGCAAGAGGCAGCAAAGGCCGAAGACGCCCAGGCCGACGAAGCCTGTACGCGACCCCGTCATGATGATGCAAGCACATGCCACTGCGGTGTAGGTGCCCAGCAGCAAACGCCCACTCAGGGAGCGGGTTTGGTTCCAGAATGGCAACGTTAGCGGCAGGGAAAGCAACACGGTCGAGGCGAACGCATTCGGGTCCGCGTAGGTAACGTCCACGCCAACCATGCGCACGATACTTTGCCGATATTCAAAGCGGCCGTTGATGTATTCAAATAGCGAATGCACCATATAAACGCCGACCGCGGCGAGAAACAGCGACAGCAGGCGGCGTAGGGACTTTTCGTCGCGAACGCTCGTCACGACGAGGACGTAAAACAGGGCCACTTTGCAGAACGACTCGAAGGCCGTGCTACAGCGCTCGAGTTCCCGGAACGGACTGGCAAGCCAGCAAACGGTCAGGGCGGCCGTGAACGCAATGATCGCGACGTGCAGGCGGTTGGACAGCAAGCCCTTGCCCGGCGACACGGCCCAGAATGCCAGCATCATCAGGAAGTAGCCGCGCTCGAGCTGCAACTCGCCGAGCACCGGGTAGTATTCAAAGGGGCGATGGATGCACAGCCACAGGTAACCGCCGAGGAGCCAGATCATAAGGAATCCATTCCAGTAAGAGCCGGGGTGTCCAATCTACCGCGGGCCGGGTTAACGCCGTGCCCTCCGTTCCCCAATCAATCGATCGAACACGGACGCAAGCTTCCAGGCCGACGGCGTGTTGTCGAACCGCGCGCGGGCCAGGGGGGCGAACGACCGCGCCTCTGCCGTCCAGGGCAATTCGATGGCCTCCCGCAGCCCGGCGGCTAACGCCTGAACGTTGCCCGGCGGGACGACACGGGCGGGCGTCCCGCGCAGCACTTCGCGTAAACCAATGCAATCCGTACCCAGGACGGGGATGCCCGCCGTCATCGCTTCCATGGCCAGCAGGGATGACGCCTCCCACTGCGACGGGATCACGAGGAGGTCGAGTTGGGCGAGGACGGGTCGCACGTCGGGCATAAAGTCGAGGACCGTCACGTGCTCGGCCAGGCCCAGGCGGCGCACGGTCGCCAGGTACTCATTGCGGTAGTCGCCGGAACCCACTGCCACCAGATGGAAGGGAGCCGCCGTCCCTTGGGACACAATCTCACGGAGGGCTTGGATCAGCGGCAAAAACCCCTTTTGCTCCATAAACCGGCCGAGAAATCCTACCACGCGGACGTTGCCTGCTAGATTCAATCGCCGCCGCAAGTCCGCGGTAGGCACCTGACAGGAAGGCGGCGTTACACCCAGTAAAATCCCATTCAAGATCGTAGTTATCGATGAATCCGACTGCCGTAACGAGGGCAAATAGTCGAGTAGGTTTTGCCGAACGTCCTCACTGACGGGGACCAAGGCGTGGACCTGTTTGAGTAGGTAGCCCAGTGCCGCGCGTTTGACAAGCCCCGACAGCCCCGCGAAGTGACAGGGCCGGAACACGTCGTGCAGCGTCGCGACGTGGGGATAATTCAGTGCGGTATTCGCCAGGGAGGAGTGGACCGCGGCCGTGACCCCGTGGGAGTGGAGCAGGTCAAAGCGCCCCGTCCGCAGTTGGCGCCGCACCGCGCGCCACAAGCCGCACCGCTTGCCCCGGACGGGCACCCCCACACACTCGACCCCATCAAGGCGGGCGAGGGAGTCGCCCAGGGTTTTCAACGTGCCGTCCTCCGGGCCGACAAAGGTGAAGCGATACCCCGCGCCGGCAAGCGTCGGGTAGTTGTAGAGCAGGTGCGTCCGAATCCCACCCACCGGCCACCGCACGGCAACAAGGATTCGGCCCCCTTGCGAAGTCCTGGGGGGGAACGTCAGGGGCATCCGCAGCGTGTCGGTCAGGGCGGCGACCGGCAACGACGGTGGCAATTCATTCATGGTGGTTGTCATGGCGTCCTACCCTCAGTGTCGGCCTGGCTTTCTTTGAACCGTAGTGGTCGGGCTTTAACGCGGCGGGACGGCATTTGCCCCGACCGGAACGTAGACGACGTAACCCTCGCGTTCGGCGTGAAAGCGGTAATGCTGCCGCAATGCCGTGACGACCGCCGGCCCAAAAGCACGATCCTCCCACCGAGAACGATCGGTGGCAGGCGTTGCTGCATCCAGGCGTTGCAACAAAACAACGTAGGCAAACTCGCGCGCCTCGATGCGCTGGACCAGCGGCTCGGTCAATTCTGGGTGGGAGATCGACATTCGCGCAACGGCGTAGGGGTCCATCACGATAGGCAAGCGGCTCCGCGACAGTTCCACGAAACCGTCTTCCGCCAGGATCGGACCGTCGTCCGCGATGAGATCGGCCAGCGGCGGCACCGAGAAAGCCGGATCAACCTTGTTCGTCTGGACCGAGCGGACGGCACCGAGTACCGGGAAAACGAGCGTGTTCACCCAGGACGTGAACAGCACCCACAGCATGGTAAGCGCGAGCACGAATCGAACGGCTCCGCCTGCCGCTCGCAACGGCGGCAGCGCTCCCCACAGGACGCCGGACAGGGCGACCGCGAAAACGATCAGGTCGAGAAGGTGGTTGGTGTCCGCGGCGCGGTCGGTGAAGACGACGCACGTGTTGGCGAGACAGGCATAAGCCCCGTAGTGAAAAAGGGTGTTGCGCCGCTGGATGGCGGCCGCGCCGAGTTCGACGGCAAGAGCCGGGATCAAAAAGGACACGGCGTTGCCGCTCCTGCCCAGCTTCCACAACAGCATCAATGGCGCACAGAGTACGTCCCTGGCACTGACGCCCGCGACGGAAAGTGCCGCGAAACTCGCGTACATGCGGCCGGAAGTCAACCAATGGCAAGACACCAAAACTGCGACCGCGGTCAGGATGGTCGCCCCCAGGAAATACGGCAGGTAGCGCCGGTCCCGCACCAGGAAATAAGCGGTAATTGCGGCAGGCCCCCATAGGGCGCTGAATTTGGCCAACAACGCCAGTGCGCAACAAAAACCTGCCAGCGCCACGCGGCCGCGCGTCGGTTGGGCGTGGACCAACAGCAGTGCCGCGAACTGACACACCACTGGCAACAGGTCGCCCCGGATCGTGGTGGCGGCCAGATAGCCGCAGTCCGTTAGAAAGAGGAAACTGATGGTGGCTGTGGCGACACTCCGCGGGCAGTGGGCACTCCGCAGCACGAACCAGAGTTGGGCGCACAAGGCAAAGGTCAGGGTGTAGGTCAGGATTTTTCCGGAGATTATGTATTCGCCGGTGAGCCGGGCCAGGCCGGCGTGGAGGACGAATTCCAGGGGCATGTAGCGCGTGCCGCCGTAGCGGGCACCGTCGTAGAGTTCGGGGTAAAACACCCCGTGGTTGAGGTGCGCCGCCAGGGACGCGTAGATCGACGAGCAGAAGTTTAGCTGAAAGCGATCGCCCAGGTGCGTGGCCGCCAACACCAGGTAGGACAGCAAAACGCCCAGGCCGGCGGCGACCAAGCCCGCGCGCAGTACGGCGAACGCGAGCCGATGCAAGCGCGGCGGGGCCGAACTTTGCTCCTCAAATGTAGGTCCGAGCGTCACCGTTGCGTTAGCCATGAGTCGATAACCTCGGCTTCAATTGACCCTTGGCAACTCCGTGACGGGCCATCCCCAGGTAGAACCGCTCGAAGCGGCGGATCATGGCCTCGCGCGAATAGTGATCGCCGGCCCGACGCCGGGCCGTATCTCCCAGTGCCAGCGCCAACTTGGGTGCCCGAAGGAGTTGGGCAATTGCCCCCGCCAGCGCGACTTCGTCCCCGGCCGGAGTGACCAACCCGTGGACGCCGTTTTCAATCAAGTCGCTCACGGCCCCCACATTGGTCGCGATGATTGCCCGTCCCGCCGCCATGTATTCCAGCACGGCGTTGGGCATGCCCTCGGCATGGGAACACAGGACCGCCACGTCCACCGCACCGAGAAACGACGGCACATCGTCCACCTGGCCGCACAACTCGAACTTGCCTACCAGGCCACAGTGACGGATCAGCTGTTCCAACTCCGGGCGCTGGTGCCCGTCCCCGGCGACGCGAAAGCGTAGGTTGGGAAAAGTCCCAACAAGCTTCGCGGCGGCGCGGACGAGGAGATCAATGCCCTTCACCGGTCGAAGATTGGCCACCACCCCCACCGTGACAATCGCATCCCTGTCCCACGCCCGGAGTGGCGGAATCCGGGCAAAGCGGTCGAGATTGACCCCGTTTTCCAGCACGAACACGCGCTCCGGGTCTGGGCGCTCGTGGCCCAGCAGAGCGTCGCGCGCGGCCCGACAGTTCGCAATGGTGTGGGTCGTCAGGCTGTTGAGCAGCCTACCCAGGAGGCGATGCCGGGGCGTGAGCCAGTGTCCCAGGTTGTTGCGGGTCCGGATGCGACCGGGCACCCCCGCTAGCCAGGCGAGCGGGATGCCGAAGTAGGTACTGTCCGGAAAGTAGACCTGGACGGCGTCAATGCGCTCCTGCCGCAGAAAGCACCGGAAACGCAGGGCTGCCCGAATCGAGCCAAGCCGCGCCAGCGCGCCGACGCCCAGGCGAATCACCGGGCAATCGGTCGGTTCCAACTCGCGCGAACGTTCATTGTCGCCCCGCAGGAGACAAAGGTAAGGAAGTACACGCGCGCGATCGAGGTGGCGGATCAAAGCCAATAATTGGGTTTCCGTGCCGGCGCGGGCTAACTCGTCGATCAGGAAGCAAACGCGCAAGGGTCTGTTCCCCGACGCGCTATCGGCGGAATCGCTTGGGAGCCAGGTCCGCAGCTGCGGTGTACGAAGTTCACTCGTCGCGTTCATGGTGCCCGTCATCCCGTTAGCGCGAAGTCATCTCGACTAGGGCCGATTCCTCGTTCGCCTCTGCCGCAGCGACTGCCTGGTTTTCAGGCGTAGAACTCTCATTCCCAGGGCGGTCATCGGCCTGAATTGGCAAAACGATTGGCTCGTTCTGGGGCACAATCGCGTTACCGGCGGTGGTCGGCGCGCTGCCTGCGGTAGGTAGAAGCTGCGCGAAGAGCTGCCGATAGCGGTTTGCTTGCTCGCTAAATGCAAATTGCTTGGCGACGGTTTCGCGGCCCTTGGCGCTCATCTCCCGCAGACGTTCGGGCGACGCGAGAGCTTTCAGGATGCCATCCGCGAGCGCCTCCGCATCACCGGGAGGAACCAGGTAGCCGTTGACGCCGTCCGCCACGACCTCCGGCGTACCCCCTACGGCGGTGGCCACGACGGGCACGCCCGCGGCAAAGGCTTCAAGCACGACGTTGGGCAATCCCTCGGTGTAAGACGGCAGCACGAGCAAATCGAAGAAGGGGACGTGGCGGTCGAGGTCCGCGCGAAATCCATTCAGCGAGACCACGCCGCCCAGGCCCAGTGTTTTGATCTGCTCGGCCAACTGGACCCTACAGGGGCCGGCACCGAAGAGGACAAAGCCCACGCCCGGATCGACCCGCTGCACGATGTCCGCGGCCCGCACCAGGACATCAAAGCCCTTCTCGGGACTTAGCCTGCCCGCTGCGCCGACGATGGCGGTTTTCGGCTGCCGGAAGGTGCGCAGCAGCTTGTTGCGGTAAAGCGGGTCGGGGTCGGCAAAGCGGTTCAGGTCAATCGCGTTGGCAATGACCGTGACTCGTTGACTGGGAACGCCGGCCCGCCGGACCTTGACAGCCTGGGCTTCGGAGACGCAGACTACGTGGTCCATCCAGCGCAAGTGGAAGCGGTCGAGTGCCTCATAAAACCGCACCTTTTTGCATTCCCCCGTCCAGCCGCGGGCGATGGCGACCGCGGGAATGCGCAGCCGCCGGGCCGCAAAACGTCCGAGCAGGTTGGCCTTGTAACCGTGGCAACAAAGAACCTGGGTGCCTAGCCGCGCCAGTTCCGCAGTCAACTCGGCGATGGCGGCCCGGAAGCGCGGCGTGTCTGCCTTCAACGCGATGCCTTCAAAGCCCGCCTTGCGCACCTGGCCGAGAAAGGACTGGCAACGACCACCTTCGGCAAAAGCGACGAAAGCAGTCTCCGCCTCCGCCGACAAGCTCTTGGCCAGGCCGAGCATTTGCCGCTCCGGCCCGCCAAAAAACGTCGAGGCGGTCAGGTGTGCTATTTTCATGGGTCGTACCGTGTGTGCCCGTGTCCCGTGGAATCCTACCCGTGCCCGTCACATCCTAGCCTGTAGGTGTCGTCAGGCACCCGGCCCAAACGCGGTCGAGGCGGGCGGCCAGCCGGTCCCAGTCGTAGGCCGCCGCGACTGCCCGACAGCCCCGTGCCGCTTGTTGAGCCTGGGCCGCCGGCTGCTGCATGCCGGCCAGGATGGCGGGGGCCATGTCGGCGATCGTTTCGACGACGGTAAGGTGCTTGTCGGCGTCAAGCTCCAGGCCTTCCGCGCCGATCCGCGTCGAAAGGACCGGCAGCGCACTGGCGAGCGCTTCGAGGATTTTGAGCCGCGAGCCGCCGCCGATGCGTAGCGGGACTACCAACGAACCGCACGACGCCAGGTAGGGCCGAACGTCCCCCACGTTGGCGTGCAGCTCCACGCCGGCCCGGCCCGCAACCTTCGCGCGGAGCGCAGCCGGGGGCTTACGGCCGACGATGACCAGGCGGGCGTCCGGTTCGGCGGCGCGCACCGCGGGGAACACCGTGTCCAGGAGCAGATCGACGCCATCAAGGTTTGGCCGCCAATCGAGGCTGCCGAGGAACAACAGGTGCTTCGGGTTGCGAGCCTGGCCGCGCGGACGGAAGTAGGCGGTATCGACGCCGTTCTCCACAACATCGACCCGCCGTACCCCGTAGGCGCTCCGAAACACCTGGGCGTCCAACTCCGACACGGCGATCGTGCGGTGGGCACTGGCCAGGGCGGTACGCTCGAACCGCTGGAATTTCAGCCATTGCTGTTTGATGTACCACCGGCGCATTGCGTTTTCTTCGGTCTCGTAGTAACGCCGCCAGATGGCCGCTTCGACGTTTTGCGTGTGAACGATACGCGGCCCCGGCACGGACCGAAGCACCTCGGCATAGGGCGTCCATTCGCACTGCCACAGGTCCACAGGGTTTTGAGCGGCGTAGGACTCAAGCGCGTGGCGCATCTGTCGGCTGGTGTGGGACGTGACCGAATACGGCAACGGCGATAGGAGATTGGCTCCGAGGCGGGCGTAAAACCCTATCCCCGCTTTCGGCGGCACTCGGCGCTTGACGACCACCGACGCGATGCCATGATCGGCAAGGTAAGCCACGGCCGGCTTCACTTCACTGGCGTCAACGTTTTGGTGGCAGAGGTAGGTTAGCTGATGGCACCGGGCCAGCCGGGTCATCAGGCTCAGCGTGCGGATGCGCTTGCCCGAGTTGGGCGGGTAGGGCAATTCTTCATCAACCAGGACCACGCGCAGGCGCCGACCGTCAAACGGCGGCGCGCCCGTGTCGCATGGCGGTCGCTGAACGACAGCGCTCGAAACTACAGGCGTGGCCAAGTCATTCATCGCGCGTACCGATCATTCCGGTTGATAAACAAGGAGATTCTTACCGGCAACGCCCAGGGCTCCCTAGGCCGCGAGCCGACTTCCCGCAGGCGTTTGGCGTTTGCCCAGGTAACTGGCCAACGATTCCGAAAGCGGGGCGAAGGCGAAATCTTGCAGGAGTTTGGTTAGCCGCGCTTCCGTCTTGTGCAGGTTTATGTAATGACGGAAGCGCGCCAGGCGGCGACCCGGCAGTCGGGGTTGCTCGGGGTCCACCTCCCAGGGGTGTAGGTACACGGAAAAAGGGCGGCCGGTTTTGTTGATCGCATTCAGTCCGAGCCGTGTCAGGGCGTAGGGGTACAGTCGAAAATAGCCGCCGCCCCCGACGGGCAGGGGGTAGCCCAGGTAGCGGCACACCGGCGGCGGGTACTCCCACAGCTCCCCGGCGGCAAGCTCCAGTCGGTAGGGTTCCAACGGCGATTCGGCGATCCCGTAGCGGTCGTGGTGGGTCGGGTAGATGCTGGAGTCGTACAGGAAACCCTCCTCCGCAAGAATCTCCAGCGCCCACAGTGACCGCCGCGTGACCGAAAAGCTCGGGGCACGGTAGGCAGTCACAGCCTCGCCCGTGGCGTCCTCAATGACGGTCCGCGCGCGGCGCAGGTCGGCCCGAAACTCCTCCGGCGTCTGGTCGTAGAGGAGGCGGTGGGCATAGCTGTGACAGCCGATTTCGTGCTTGCCGGTCTGAATCGCCTTCACCAATTCGGGATGCCGCTCGGCGACCCAACCCAAAATGAAGAACGTGCCCCGCACGTCGGCGTCGGCAAGAATGCCTAGCAGGCGGTGGGTGTTGGCCTCGACGCGCGACTCCAGGTCGTCCCAGCGGTCCGGTGCCACGGTGTCCGCGAAGCCGGAGACGTGGTAGTAATCCTCGACGTCAATCGTCAAGGCGTTCAGCAACCGCTTGCCCGTAGGGGTGCCGAGATCCGCCGGTGCGTCGTGCAGTTGGATGGCCATGAGTGTCCCTTCAAGCCGCTTTGAATCGATCGTGTCGCACGGGGCTGAGGCTTAAGCGGGCTTCCTTGCTTCTAGCGTTTTGGTTGGCCGGGAGCCGCTGGCCCCGCACGGCTTCCCACAGCAGGCCGACCCCCGCGCCCAGGTGAATGGCCAGGTAAACCAGTGGCAACCAGGCACCCACTATCACCGAGCGTTCTCGTGTCGCCAGGCCCAGGCTAAAAATCAGGACGCACAGGGCGTACAGCGTCAGGACACCCAGGTAGGTTGCGGCGAGCCACGGACTGAGCAAACTCAGGACTGCCCCCGCGCCCAGGCCCAGGACCCACAGGGCCGGTACGAAGCCGGGCAGGGTGAAGCTATCCGGGTGTTTGCGCAAGAGGCGGACGCGCCCGCGGCCGTAGCGCACCATTTGGCGGAACAGGCCGCCCAGCGTCGCGCGCGGGTGGTAACGTACCTGGACGCGCGGCGTGAAATAACAGCGCAACCCGGTCCGTGCTACCCGGTGGTTGAATTCCACGTCCTCACAGGCGTCAAAGCGCTCGTCGAACAGGCCGACGAGGTGGAACACCGACCGTCGATAAGCGGTCGCCACGCTCTGCGGCGGCACAAAGCCTTCGCGGTCGGAGTAGATGTGGGAACCAGGGTGGTGGCCCAGGCGCGACGCCCGGCCCACGGCGACGGCTCGTTGCAGCGGCGTCGCCCCGGTCACGTCGAGCGGTTGCGGACGGCCCAGACAGTCCGCCCCGCTGCGGGCGAAGGCGGCGGCCACCTCCCGCAGATAGGCGGGGTTGTCCAGTTCGCAATGCCCGTCCACCAAGACGATAATTTCCCCCTGGGAGTTGTCGATCGCCGCGTTTCGCCCCGCACTCGACATCTGTTTAGGGTTTGCGACCAGGAAGACGTTGGCGTACCGGGCGGCCCACGCGGCGACGATTTCTCTGGTGCTGTCGGTCGAATCGCCGTCCGCCACGATGACTTCAAACCGGTCGCGGTCGTAGGCTTGCCCGCACAACTGGGCCAGGGTCTGGCCGATGAAACGGGCCTCGTTGCGCACGGGGACGATGACGGAAATGAACGGCAGCCGTTCCGGGGCGGATTGCCCTGGGGTTTGCAGCAACCTCGGTCCAATTCCCGTTTCCATCATCGTGAATGCCCTCGGATCAGGCTCTGGTGGCCAAAGCGTATCTTTTTTAGGCGCTAAGCCGGTGCCGGGCGGTGAACGGGTCGCCCACGACGGGCTGCATGGCCCGCTCCACCTGGTCCACGCCGGGCAGGCGGGCGACCTTGCCAACCGTGGGGAAAGAGATGCCGACCGCGTAAAACGCCGTGGCGAAGAGCAGCCGCAGGTCGAGCCAAGGACTGACCCGCTCGATGTAATAGAGGTCGTACGCCAGCTTGCGGCGGACGCTGTCCAGGTCCGTGTCCGCTTGTTGCTGCACCTGGGCCAGGCCCGTCACACCGGGCCGCACCAACAGGCGTTGGCGGTAGGCCGGCAGCGCCCGCTCCAATTCCGGAACGAACTCCGGACGTTCGGGCCGGGGGCCGATCAGGCTCATGTCGCCGCGCAGGACGTTGAACAACTGCGGCAACTCGTCGAGGTGGGTCGTGCGCAAGAACCAGCCGACGCGCGTCACCCGCGGGTCGCCGGGCATCGACCAGCGCGGCCCCGTCAGCGACTCGCACTTATCGACCATCGTCCGAACTTTGAAGATCGTGAACGGCCGGCCGTTTTTGCCTACCCGCGTCTGCGTGTAGAATGCCGGGCCGCGCGAGGTTACTTTCACGACCAGTGCGATCAGGGCCACGAGCGGCCCGGCCGGGATGGCCAGGAGTACGGCGGCGACGAAGTCAATTGCGTTTTTGCAGGCGCGGTACCAGCGGTGCTCGCGGGTGCGAACCGTGGCGCGGGCCCCGGGGGGGCGCTCCCGCCGCAACCGTTGGGCGGGGGCCTCGGACTGGGCGGGCGCGTTCTCGGTCTGCACAAGATGAAGGTTGAAATGCGTGGCCAAGGGAATCGCCTCCATGCACGAGATAGGAGCCTGCGTCTCTTCCGTACTGCCCGCGCGCCCGCTGTCGTCGGGACGTTGCGCCGGGTCGTTGTGAAATCCGTTTCACTGCCCGGCCAGCGGCTTCTTTCGATCCGTTAGAAAGTACCCGGCATGAGGACCGTTTGGTCCAGCGCCGGCACCAACGCCTGCATGAATTTCAGGCACGGCTCGTTGTCGTCTTTTTGTTGCGTGGTCAGCTCGCGGATCACGTAGAGCTTGTGCAAGACGGGCGACCGCGGGTAAGTCTGCCGGGCGTTGTCGGCCGCCTGCCAGCCGCCGCCGTCGTTCCAACCCCAGTAGAGCCGCAGTCGGGTGTCGCCGGTCGCCGAGGGCTTCACCGCGTCCGCCGTCCAGAATTCGCCCTTGTTTCCAGGCACGCTGACGCGGTGCGGCGTGCCCACGTTGTAGCCGCTCGCCCCGTAACAAACGTCCGGCGTGTGAATCGACACCGGTCCCGGCCGGCCGCAGACCAGGGCGATGAGGACCGTCTCGTTCGTCTTGCGGTTACGGTAGCGGCGCTGCAGCCAGCCGGTGATTTCATCGCCCTGCGACGACTTGGAGTCGATCGGCTGACCCTCCCACTCGCCGATGGTCAACGGCACGTCGGCGTAACGCTTCCCCGCCCTGTCCGGCTCCGCCGCCTTGACCCAGCGGTCCGTCCAGAACCCGTGGACCACGCCGCAGGCAATTACGGCGAGCGACGCCACTACCACCGGTATCAATCGCAATATGCGCATCATGCCTAAACTCCTGGCCAATCTTCGGGCGTGTCCGAGCCGCGACCGTAAGGGAGTGGTTCTTCCCCCCGCTCCCTTACGGTCGCGGCTCGAACACGCGAATTCCTTGAAGTCCCCTTACCGCTGCTCGACCGCCGCGACCGGCGACTCGACGGTGGGAACGACTTCGTCCATGTTGGCGCCGTTTACCACCGCGCCGAGCACCCGGATATTCAGGGCCGTCAGCCGTTGGCAAGCGCCGTAGACGCGCGGCATCTGGCTTACCTTCTGCATCACCGACAGGATCACCGCGTCGGCTTGCTGCCCGACCAGCAGCGAATCGGTAGCCGACAACACGGGGTGCGAATCGACGATGATGAAGTCAAACTCTTCGCGCAGTCGCTCGAAGATGCCCTCCACGCCATCGCGTGCCAGCGACAGGATGACCTCGCGATCCCACTGCCCGGCCGTGATGACGGACAGGCCGTCGAGCGTCGTCGCCTGGACCGAATCGGCCACTTCCACCTCGCCCAGCAGCACTTCGCTGAAGCCGGGTTGTAGCCCCAACTCGAAGAGTTGATGCACGGCGGGTTGGCGCAGGTCGGCGTCAACCAACAAAGTCTTGCGACCCGCGCGGGCCAGGCTGCTCGCCAGGTGGCCGGCCAGCGTCGTCTTGCCTTCGCCTTCGACCGCGCTCGTCACCATGACCACCCGCGTGCCCTGGCTGGCGGCGTCGTGCAGGATCAGGGTGCGGATGGCGTCGATCGATTCCAGAACGGGATGGCCTTCCATGTCGGGATCGCCCACGCCGACGATATGCCGTTCGAGGTTGGGCAGACTGGGCACGGAGCCGACGACGCGGATGCCCAGGCCGCGGGCCACCTCGCCGGCGGTGTGAATCTTGCGCTGCCGGTATTCCAGCCAGGCCAAACCCATGCACACGGCCATGAACACGACGAGGGGCGCCGCCACCGTGGCCAGAACCTGTTTGCGGGCGTCCTTCTTGAGCAGCTCGGCCTCCTGGTAGACCGCGACGCGCGGCGGGGTGTTCCGGTCGATCTTCAACTTGCCCAGGGCGACTGCAATACTATCTCGCATCTGGTTCTCGTTCGCGAGATCGTTGCGGATGGTCTCCATCTCGCTGTTCGTCTTGCCGATGAGATCCACGTCTTGATTCAAGGCGACGATCGCATCGCTCAGCTTCGCCTCTTCTTTTTCAAGGGCGACCTTGCTGATGTTCCACTGGGCGGCCAACAGTTTGTGCTCGGTAGTGCCCTGGTTGTCGCGCAGGTTCTTCAACTCGGCGCGCAGCTCTTGTTTGCGCTGATCGATTTCCTTGCCCAGGGAAGCGAGCTTCCGCTCGGCGGCCACCCAGGTCGGCTCGGTCGGATTGACCCCGTTATCCTTGTAGTTGCGGATGATCTCCTTCAACTTCGTGATCTGCAAGCGCGTCGCCGCCGCTTCCGGGTCGGCCTTCAGCCGGGCATCGACTTCGGCCTCGGTCACGGCGACTTCCTGGACGACGGCGGCGCGGGCTTCGAGTGCCTCCAGGTTGGCGCGCAACTTGATGAGGTCCGTGTGGATGGCGTTGCGCTGGTCCTTGGCGCTGCGCAGGTTTTCCAGCAGTTGCAGCTGCTGTTGCGTGAGGCCCACCTTGGCGCTGGTACCGGTCCGTTTGGCGAGGAGGTCGAGGCTGGCGGTCTTCGTCTTGATGCTTTCATTCGTTTCGCCGAGCACTTTTTCCAGTTCGGCCACGCGCTGGGTCCGCGCCCGTTGATCGCTGTAGACGACCTGGTCCATGAACGCCGCCGTGACGGCTTTGACGATCGTCAGCGCGTCGGACGCCTCGGCGCCGGTCATTTGCAGCGTCAACATTTCGTTGCCTTCCTGGAAGTCCACCTTGAGCTTCTCTTCCAGGTAGAGGGCCGGGTCGGCGGTCTGCGCTTCCAGGTTCAGGCGCTTCACCTCGTCGCGCTGCAAGGCCGCGATGATGACGGGCCGGCTTTTCAGCTGGGCGGCCAGGGTCTTCATCAAGGTCGGGAAGGCGATCTGGTTCGGTTGATTGGCAGGGGCGTTGTAGGTCGGCTCGAACGAAGACACGCGGAACTGGGCGAAGGCCGTCGGCTCCGGCGCCATGAGGAACCAGACCGCGGCGGCGGTGATGCCGGCCAGGGTGCCGCCCAGCGCGACGGCGCTCATCCAGCGGCGGCGCAGTGCCTTGAGCAGGTTCAGCGCGTCGGGGTTGGCGGACAGTCCGGGGGGAGTGGGGGCTTCGCGCGCCGGCAAAAAGGCTTCAATCCGGCCGGCAATCGGGCCGGGTTCCGGTCGCGAAGGAGGGAGTTTGTTGGCGGGGTCGGGGAAGCCTGCGTCCTGCGGCATCATGGTTGGATCTCCGTATCACCGTTGTTCAGAATCTGGGTAGTGGAGCGAACACGCCTGTCACCGGGCAGCCCGTTTCGTCGTGGCCTTCGCGGGCGTCCGTCTTAGCGCTGCTGGGCTTCCCCGGTTTCGACCGTCGGTTGCGGCTGCTCCGTCGCGGCGTCGGCGGGCGCGGCTTGCGGGGCGGGCGGGGTTTGTTTCGGGCGGCCGGCGAACGGGCGCGGCGCCGGCTGCCGTTTGACCGCGGGAACGGCGACCCGTTTGCGGGCCGGTTGGGGCTGCGCCGGTTGGGAGCGCCGCGGCGTGGCCGGCCGGGTGCGAGTGGGGGCCGTGCCGGGCAGCGTCGTAAACAGTTGATCCAGCAGTTTCAATTCGACCCACAGCAACCCCAGGGCGAACGGCATCATCAGCCAGTCCGCGGTGTCGTGGACCCACGCGGTCACGTTGGCGCTGTCCGCGAACAGGTCAAAGAGGATGCCCGTCACGATGATGCGCGTGATGTTGGACACCAGGGCAATCGGCACCGCACTCAGGATCAGGATAACCTTGTCGAGCCAGTGCCGCTTGTAAACGAAGACCACGGCCGTCGAGAGGGCAAAGAAGACGACCAGCATGCGCAAGCCGCTGCACGCTTCCACGATGTCGATGTCGTGTTCGTTCAACCGAATGACGTTGCCTTCGGCCAGGGCGGGCATGCCGACGCACTGCATGATGAAGGTGCTGATGATCGTGGCCAGGCGTTGCAGCGGGCCGGAAAGGGCGATCGCCGCCTGGTAGGGCAACGGGATCATGAAGAACAAAAACAGGATCGACGGCCAGCCCCAGCGCCAGCCGGCTTTGCCGCCGCACGTCAGCCACAGGCCGGCCAGGGTCGGCAGGAAGGCGATGGCGTTGGGCCAAATATAGTAGTAATACCCGCCGTAAAGGTGCAAACCAAGGCCGACCGCGAGCAAGGGCAGACCCCACCAACTCGGCCGCAGCTTGGCGGCGTCGAGCAGGTTGCGGCGGTGCCAGAGCAGGAACAAGGAGAAGACGGGGACGAGAAAGCCGTGACTCGATTGCGGGCTGGTGCGCCAGGCGTGGACCATTTCGCCGAGGGTGTTGCCGTACGCCCAGACGAGGCAGCCGACCGGCAAAACGAAGGTCAACAGGACGGGCCAATTCACGGCACGGAATTTCAAGCGGGTGTCAATCATGGCATCCTTTCCATGGCGGCGATCCGCACGGTCGGTCGGAGAATGCCCCGGCCCCTCATCCGTGTGGCCGGTGCGACCGCGCGAGTCCCAACAACGGCCGACTCCGCGTAGTTCTCCGAGAAGGCAGATATTACCGACTTGCGCGGAGGCGAGTCAAGATGGGATCGCGCAAGAACTAATAAACGGGGGTGAATGCAACGCCACTTGGCGGTTCGGTAGCCGCCTCAATGATAAGTAAGGCAGGTCGGGTAAGGGGGCGAAGAGAATCGGGTCGTCCGGGTCGTGACCGGCGGGGAAGGCCTTCGTTCCGGGCAACCGGGCAAGAGACGTTCAAAGCGGGGTGGCGAGGATACCGATAATTTGGCCGGGAGGGACGGAGTCGTCCCCCGCTTATGGGTGTGCGTTCGGTGCGGGCGAAAACGGAATTTCGCACGGCCGACCCCCGACACGTTTCGCCACACGAGACGCGCCGCGACCAACGCCCGGTGACCTTCCGAATCGAGGAATGGGACATGCCTGTCAAAAGCCGAGGACAGCTGCGGGCCGCAATGGGAGCCCTGGTGGGCCTTTGCCTCGCCGGCGCCGGGTGTCAATCCAGCTCGTTGCGGATGGATTCCTACACCACCCGGACGGACGGCGCGGCCGCCTCCAGGCCGGTGGCCGCTTTCCTGCAAAAGTTCAAGCCGGGTGAACGGCAAGGCGCCTCGGCCAACGAGCCGGTCGTCTCCATCATGCGGCCGGTGCCGACGGCCGGGACGCCCGGCGCGAACGTGGTGGTCGTGGCCAGCGCCTGGCAACCCGTCCAGCGGGCCAGCGCCGAAGAGTTGCCACCCCAGACGTTGCCGGAGCCGGAAACCATCCAGGTGCGCGGGCCGGGGCCGATACCGCCCACGGTGGAAACGCCCGTGGCCATTGTGGTCGCGAAACAACCCCTGATTCCCGGCATCTCCGCGCTCGGCGACAAGCCGGCAAACACCGACAAGCCGGCTGGGTTAGACAAGCCCGTGACCGCCGACAAGGACGATGCCAATACCCTGCACCGCCCGGCCACCTTGGGTTCGGCGACGTTGGTGATCGCACCGCCGCCGCCCGTCGCGGTCGGACCGCCCAAGGAGTTCTGCAAACAATCGCTGCCGCCCTACGTCGTCGAGCCGCCGGACATCCTGCTGATTCAGTCCTCCAAAGTGCTGCTGGATCAGCCCCTGGCGGGCCAACACCTGGTCCGACCCGACGGGTACGTCAGCCTGGGGATTTACGGCGAGGTGTACGTCGCGGGCTACTCGCTGGATCAAGTTCGGGTGGCAGTCACCGAGCAAATCAAGAAGCGTGTCCCGGCCTTCAACACGCTTCAGCTGGACGTGGATGTGATCGCGTACAACAGCAAGGTGTACTACATCGTCACCGACGGCGGCGGCTATGGCGAACAGGTGTACCGGATTCCGGTCACCGGCAACGAGACGATCCTCGACGCCATGGCCCAGATCAACGGCTTGCCCGCCGTGTCGTCCAAGAAGAAAATCTGGCTGGCCCGCGCCACGCCGGGCGACGGCGGCAAGCCGATCATCCTGCCCATCGACTGGCGGGGCGTCGTGATGCGAGGGTCCGGTGCGACGAACTACCAGGTGTTCCCCGGCGATCGCATCTACGTCGGTGCCGACCCGTACATCACGACGGACAGCTGGCTCGCCAAACGGCTGGCACCGATCGAACGGTTGTTCGGCATCACGCTGCTCGGCAGCAGCACGGTCAACAGCATCAAGAACGGCACCAACGCCCTTGGAACGGCCGGACGCTAACCAGGATAACGGCGGGTGGGGCCAAGGGGTTCCCGCCCGCCCAACTTTTTGGTCCCGATGGTTGACACGCCGGCCCCGGCGGTTACGCTGGAATGAGTGGCCCTGCAACCGGAGACTCTCATGACGCGACTCACCAGTGTACTCCTGCCCGCCGCCGTCGCGGTCCTGTTCCTTTCCGCCAGTGCGGCATCGGCCCAGCCCCGTCCGTACAACCAACCGAATTACGGTCCCGGCTACCACGCACCGCTCAGCCCGTACTTGAACCTCATTCGGGGCGGCGACCCCGCCGCGAACTATTTCCTGGGAACCGTCCCCGAGTTTGAACGGCGACAAAACAGCCAGGTATTCCGGTCCGCGCTGGCCGAGTTGGACCAAAAGGTTGCGCGGGACACGGTGGAACTGGGTCTGTCGGAGCCAATCGCGAACACCGGACATATCACGGCGTTCGGCAATACGGCCGGCTATTTCGGCAACACCACCGTGAAGCCGCGGGCGGTTGGAGCGCCCGCCAAGCCGAAGTAATAAGCGGCGCGCGCCGCAGCAGCAGCACGAAACGAACGCAACGGCAAGGCCAGGGGCATTTTCCCCTGGCCTTGCCGTTGCGTGTTTTCATTGGGCCGGCGGTTTGAAACTCACGCTGCCATCGCAACCGCTTCAACTTCCTTGGCTTGGCGGAGCAACCGACGCCGACGGTACCACGCGCCCGCGGCCGCGACGCCGGACCCGATCA
>JBBRLG010000027.1:0-25659 GCA_038231495.1 Gemmatales bacterium
AGGGGGGTGGAAGTAGCGCGATGCCCGCGTACTGCAATCGTTCTTATCCCCCCTACCCCCCCTTCGTAAGGGGGGGCGTGAACGGTTACCTTTTCTTTTGCACCGGCTCTGCTACAGTTTTTAGGGGTACGAACCGAAAGACGAGCCGGGAGCGTAAGCGACCGGAGGTTCGCATTCACTCCGGTCGCTTACGCTCCCGGCTCGCCACGGTGGTCGTTAGCGCGCCCGGCGAGAGCCAACACACGGGGGACCACGGATGCGGATTGGCTTGACGTTCGACTTGAAAAGCGACGCGTCGCCGCGGGCCGACCTGCCGGACGATTTCCAGGAGGAGTTCGACAGCCCCGCCACCGTCGAGGCCATTGCCGTCGTGCTGCGCCGTTTGGGCCACGAAGTCGTAGAATTGGGCGACGGCCGCGCCATGCTGGAGCGCGTGCTGGCGTCGCCGCCCGATTTCGTGTTTAACTTCGCCGAGGGACAGGGCGTCAGCCGGTCGCGCGAGGCGCGCGTGCCCGCCGTGCTGGAAATGCTCGGCATCCCCTACACCGGCTCCGACCCGCTCACCCTTGCCGTCACGCTCGACAAAGACTGTGCCAAGCGGCTCGTCCAGTCCGCGGGCGTTTCGGTGCCGCGCTCCCAGGTTTTGCATCCCGACGACGACCTGCAGGCAGTGCTGCCGAAGCAGCTGCCGTACACCGCCATTGTCAAGCCGGCGTGGGAAGGTTCCAGCAAAGGCATCCGCGGCAAATGCGTCGTCGATCAAAACAATGACCTGATCGCTGCCGTCGAAGCGCTGCGCCGCGACCACCGCCAGCCGATTCTCGTCGAGGAATATATCACGGGCGAGGAACTGACCGTCGGCGTCCTCGGCAACGACCCGCCGCGCGTCGTCGGCGTCATGCGCGTGGTGCCGCTGACGAACGAGGAGCGGTTCGTCTATAGCCTGGAAGTGAAACGCGACTGGCAACGGCGTGTCGCCTACGAATGCCCGGCAAAACTTCCGCAGGCAGCGCTCGCCGCGGTCGAGCGAGCGACGTTGACCGCGTACCGGACACTGGGCTGTTGCGACGTGTCGCGCATCGACTTCCGTTTGCGCGACGGGGTGCCGTATTTCCTCGAAGTGAACCCGTTGCCCGGCCTCAACCCGGAGAGCGGCGATCTCGTCATCCTGTCCGCCAAGGCGGGCGTGAGTTACGAGCAACTGGTAACGGAAATTCTGCACGCCGCGTTTCGCCGGCATGGCATCCCCCCTATTTCTCCCTCGTCCCCGGACGGAAGACGGTAGAAGAAACCGCGGCACACCTGCGACGATCCCCCCAATCCGAGAAATCGATACACAAACACCCCGTTTCCTCCCCATCTCACCTTGCCAGAAAAATCGTTGCACGGAATACTATGCAAGACTTCGGATTTGGTGCCCCGTGATCGCCCCTTATCCTTTGCGGAAACGTGACCTCGCATGCTCTCCGATTCCCTTGCCGTCGATCCTTCACGGCCCGTCCGGGTGGTCGTCCTCTTCAACGAGCCGACCCTGGCACTCGACCACCCCGACGCCGACTCCGAGCACGAAATCCTCTACAGCACCGATGTGGTGCAGCAGGAACTCACCGAGGCGGGCTACGACGTGCATCGGCTCGGCGTCTGTCGCGACCCCGGCGTCCTGACCTCCGGGCTGGCGAAACTGCGGCCCGACGTGGTGTTCAACCTGTTTGAAGGCCTGCCCGACCTCGGCAACACGGAAGCGTTCGTCGCCGGCGTCCTCGAATGGATGGGCATTCCGTACACCGGCTCGCCGTTCCAGACGCTGAGCATGGCCCGCAGCAAGCACCTGACCAAACACCTGCTGCAAGGGGCCGGCCTGCCGACGCCGGAATTCTTCGTCGTCGAGGAACTGCCCGCGCCGCCGTGCCCCCTGGAGTGGCCGGTCATCGTCAAACCCGCCGACCAGGACGCCAGCGTCGGCATGGACCAGGGCAGCGTCGTGACCGACCAGCTACGGCTCAACGAGCGCGTCGCATACATCCTGGAGACGTACGGCGGCCCGGTCTTGGTGGAGCAATTCGTCCGCGGTCGCGAGTTGAACGTCGGCCTGATCGAGACGCCGGAACTCAAGATTTTGCCGATCTCCGAAATCTTGTTTACGGACGCCGACCCGGACTACTGGCCGATCGTGTCCTACGACGCCAAGTGGAAGCCAGGCACCCGCGACTACGAATCAACGCCGCCGCTGTACCCCGCGGTCGTGACGCCGCGGCTGCAAGAGAAGCTGGAAACACTGGCGAAACAGGCGTTCCGCCTGCTGGACTGCCGCGACTACGCGCGGGTGGATTTCCGGGTGCGTCCGGGCAACCGGCCGTACATCCTGGAAGTGAACCCCAACCCCGACTACAGCCCGACGGCGGGCCTGTCCGGCGGCCTCGGCTCCGCCGGCTTCACGCACGCCCAGTTCACGGTCGATCTGGTGCAACGGGCGCTGGCCCGCGGCGGCAAGACCAGGAGTGCCGCCGTCCGCGTCGGGTCGTGAGCGACAAATTTCGCTAGAATTAGGGTGAGTATCCGGTTTTCCATGCGCGGTTCCTATGCCAAACGCGACATTAAAAGAGGAAGCGCACCGTCTCGTCGAGCAATTGCCCGACGATGCCACATGGGATGACGTGCTGTACCAAGTCTATGTCCGGCAATCGATTGTAGCGGGCCTGGAAGAGTTTAACCGGGGGTCGAATCGTTCCGACCTCGGAAGTACGGCGACGATTGGGATTGCCGGCATGAATGTAAACTGGTCGGCGACAGCGGCGGCGCAGTTGCAGGCAATCCGCGACTACCTCGCGCGGAGTAGTCCGGGCTACGCCCAGGCTCTGGTGGCGCGAATCATGGACCGAACCGTTCACTCCCCCCTTACGAAGGGGGGTAGGGGGGTTAAGAAAGATTGAAGTACTCGGTCATGGCGCTCTCTCCACCCCCCTACCCCCCTTCGTAAGGGGGAGTGAACGGTTACGGCTAATGAAACGCCGCGCTACCGACGTGCGATGGAATTAGACAGAGGGACGGCATTATGCAATTAACGAATGACCAGTTAGAGGCTGTCCGAGCCGGTGTTTCCCTGCGATTCAACGAAGGGAATACGGAAATGGTGGTTCTCCGTGCCGACTTGTTCGAGCGCTTGCGCAGCCTGCTTTACGACGACAGCCCTTGGACGGATGAAGAGATGGACTTATTGGCCGCCGAGGATGCCAATGCCCTTGGCTGGGAAGGGATGGACGTTTATCAGGACGCCGAGCAATGAACCTAAGCCGCGGCGATGTTGGTCTCGCTCGCTTCCCGCACGCTGCCGGGGGCAGAGGCAAAAAACGTCCGGTAGTTGTAGTCCAGGGGGACGCCTACAACCGAATACTGCGCCACGTCATAGTTGCTGAAGTCACGACCAACCTCGCGGAAGCGACTGACCCGGCAAACCTGCTAATTGAAGTCGCCACCAGCGACGGCCAAGCCACCGGCTTGGTACAGGATTCCGCAGTAACCTGCCTCCACCTGGTTACCATGAGTGAGGAGCGGATCGGCAAGATCATCGGCAAGTTGTCCGTCGGCATGCTGCTGAAATTAGACAACTGCTTAAAGGTGGCGCTTGGGGTGCCGTAGTTCAGGCATCATTTTTGAAACACGTGCTTCCCACCCGCGCTGCCGGCCACGGTAGTCTTTGTAAAGGCAGCACCAACTGTTCGGGCAATCGCCGTGACAGACCCCTTGCACATCCTTTTTGAAGACAACCACTGCATCGCCGTGTGCAAGCCGGCTCCGCTGCTGACGCAAGGGGTGCCGCCCGGCATCCCCACGTTGGAGGCGCTGGTCAAATCCTACGTCAAGGAGCGCTACCACAAGCCGGGCAACGTCTACCTCGGCATTCCGCACCGCCTCGACCGGCCGGTGTCGGGCGTCGTCGTTTTCGCACGCAACACCAAGGCGGCGCAGCGGCTCGCGGAACAGTTCCAAAACCGCCAGGTGCGCAAGGTCTACTGGGCGGTCGTCGAACCGTCCGCCAACGGCGAGTTGCCGCCGGAGCAAGGCGAGTGGGAAGATTATTTGTTGAAGGTAAAGGAAGAGGCCCGCACCGAGCGCGTGACGGCGGCAACCGAAGGGGCCCGGCACGCGGTCTTGCGTTACCGGCGGCTGCAAGCCACGGCGGACGGCGCCCTGTTGGAAATTGAACCGCAAACCGGGCGGATGCACCAGATTCGCGTGCAGGCGGCGGCGCGCGGCTGGCCGGTACGCGGCGACGTGATTTACGGCGGCCGGCTACCGTTCGGCCCGGCCGCCGAGTTGCCGCGCGACCGGGTCATCGCCCTACACGCACGCAGCCTAACTTTTCTGCACCCGATCCGTTTCGAGCCGCTGACGGTAACGGCACCACCGCCACCATCGTGGGCAGCGTGGCTGCCTTAGCCTTTCCGGTCTTTTTTCCGTGTTTTCCGTGTCTTCCGTGGTTCACTTCCCCGTTCCCGAAACCGTGAAGCCGTCGAACGCCGTTTGCGCGTCGGCCTTGGTCCACAGGCCGATCTTGCCGGCCTTCGGGATGGCGTCGTCTTCTACTTCGAGCAGCTTCTCGGCGTCGAGTTTGCAGACGATCTTCTTGCCGACGTGCGTGACGGCGATTGTGTGCCATTCGCCGGCCTTGGCCTTCAGCCGTGATATTATCCATACGGGACAAAGTAACGATCGCGCTCCTTGGGCAAGCGTGCAACAAAATAGACACCGATTTTGCACCTCATCGTCGCGCAGCAACCGACCCCACCGAGCGTGCTTGTGCAGTCGGTCATTGACCCTTCCGCAGCGCACGGCCCGGTCGCGCGCCGGTGTGCTTGCCTTGCTCCAAAACCAGCTTCCCATTGACGACGACGTATGCGATCCCCTCGGCGTACAGGAACGGCTTATCGTAAGTGGCGCGGTCGGCGACGTGCTCTGGGTCGAACACGACGACATCGGCGAAGTCGCCCGCACGCAGCAGGCCGCGGTCCGAGATGCCGACTTTGGCGGCGTTGAGCGACGTCATCTTGCGCACGGCGTCCTCAAGCCGGAGAACGCCCCGCTCGCGGACGTAGACGCCCAGGACGCGCGGGAAGGTGCCGAAGCTGCGCGGGTGCGGATTGCCGCGGCGCAACGGCCCTTCGACCGCGTAGGCCGAGCCGTCCGACCCGACCGAACACCACGGTTGCGCCAGGGCCAGCTTCATGTCCTTCTCCGTGTGGTGCTCGAACACCGTGGGCACCGAACCGCCCTCCTCGATCAGTACTGCGAACAGCACGTCGAGCGGGTCCGGGGCCGGGTCCTTACCCTTGGACCGCGCGGCAATGACCCGATCCATCGTCAAGCCTTCGTAGGCCCCCTTGCCAGCCACGAGCATCCGGCCCCAGTCGCCGCCGACCGCCGTGTAATGGTTGTACCAGCCCGGCAGACCGTCGCGAATTTCCTTCTTGAGACGTTCGCGATCCTTCTCGTCCTTGAGGCGTTCGAGTAAACGCTTGGTGCCGCCCTCGTGCGCCCAGGGCGGGATGATGCTCACCAAATTGTTGCTGCCGCGCGTGTAGGGGTAGACGTTGGCCTGCACGTTGATGCCGCGCTTGCGGGCCGCGTCGACCAGCGCCACCAATTCGTCCATGCGGCCCCAATACTTCTGATCGGCGATCTTCAAATGGATAATATCCACGGGGACGCCGGCGCGCTCGCCGATCGCGATTGCCTCCTTGACGGCGTCGAACACGTCCGACCCCTCGTTGCGGATGTGCGACGAGTAGATGCCACGGTGCTTGGCCACGACCTTGCATAGTTCCACAATGTCGTCGGTGGTAGCTAACGAACCGGGCGGCATCGCCAGCATCGTGGACAAACCGAGGGCGCCGTCCTTCATCGCGTCGTCCACGAGGGTCTTCATCTGGTCCCGCTGAGCCGCCGTGGGGCGCTCGAACGAACTGCCCATGACGCTCTGCCAGACGTTGTCCATGCCGACGTAGGAGGCGACATTGACGGACACGCCGGCGCGGTCCACGGCGTCGAAATAGCCGGCCAGCGTGGTCCAGCGGACGGTCTTGCCGTCCACGACCGCCGACTGCGCCGACCGTTTGCCGACGTAGGGTCCGACGGAGTTGCCCTCGCCGAGAACCTCCGTGGTGACGCCCTGGCGGACCTTGCTCTGGGCGTTGCCGTCTTCCAGCAGCAGGAAATCCGAGTGCGAATGAACGTCGATGAATCCGGGTGCAACGACGAGTCCCTTGGCGTCGATCGCGCGCTTGGCTTCGGCCGGCGGGATGTGGCCGACGGCGACGATCCGGTCGCCGCGGACGGCCACGTCGCCGACGAACCACGGGTTGCCGGTGCCGTCCACGATTTTGCCGTTGCGGATGACAAGGTCGTAAGGGGCTTCCTCGGCCGCGCGGGCCGGGGTGTGAACAAGCGACACGGCAAGGCATAAGCCGGTCAACAGCGTGCGGGGGGAGTGCATGGGATGTTCCTTCGTGGCAAGCGGGCGCTGACGGGCCGTTCCCAAGAAATGTATGGTTTCGGTCGGTTTCGGCGACCGACCGTGCCGTCGCAGGATAGAATCGCACTATAGCCCCCGCCAGACCCGCGCGCACGTTGCGTCAACCGCCAACCGGAAAGGCGATCGCCATGTCGGACAGGCCCAAGCTCAGCCAGTTGCTGGCGCGGTGGGAAGAGTTGCACGAGCAAGGGCAAGAAGTCACGCCCGAAGAGCTGTGCCAAACCTGCCCCGAACATGTGGAAGAGGTGCGCCGCTGCGTGGCGGCGCTCCAGGCGTTCGACGGCGTCCCCGATACGAAAACAGTGGAAGCGACCCCCGGCAAGTCCAGGCGGCCAGCACCGGCGGCACCGGCCGGGTATGAAATTTTGGGCGAACTGGGTCGTGGAGGCATGGGTGTCGTCTACCGCGCCCGGCACCTGGCCCTGAAGCGCGTGGTGGCCCTCAAGATGATCCTGGCCGGCGACCATGCCGGAGCCGATCAGGTGAATCGCTTCCGCCGGGAGGCCGAGGCGGTGGCCCGGTTGCAACACCCCAACATCGTTCAGATTCACGAGGTCGGCGGCCAGGACGCAAGGCCCTACCTCGCCCTGGAATTCGTGGAGGGCGGCAGCCTGGAGCGCCGGCTGTCCGAAGAGCTGATGCCGTCCCGCGCCGCCGCCGAACTCGTTCAAATCCTCGCCCGCGCCGTCCACGCGGCGCACCTGAAGGGCATCGTCCACCGCGACCTCAAGCCGGCCAACGTCCTCCTCGCGGCGGACGGCACACCCAAGGTGACGGACTTCGGGTTGGCTAAAATGCTGGCCGACGACGACGCCCCCGGCCAGCCCACCCGCAGCGGCGCGGTCGTGGGCACGGCGAGCTACATGGCCCCCGAACAGGCGCGCGGCCGGGGGCGCGAAGTGGGGCCGTGCAGCGACGTGTACGCCCTGGGCGCGATCCTGTACGAGACGCTGACGGGTCGGCCCCCGTTCCGGGGCAGTAGCCTCCTGGAGACGCTCGAACTGGTGGCCGCCGCCGAGCCGGTGCCGCCGGGCCGGCTTCAGCCGCGGTTGGCGCGCGACCTGGAAACGATCTGCCTGAAATGCCTGGAAAAAGACCCGCGCCGCCGTTACGCCAGCGCTCTCGCCCTGGCCGACGACCTGGGCCGCTTCCTGCGCCACGAGCCGATCCTGGCCCGGCCGGTCGGACCGGTCGGCCGCCTCGTCCGCTTCGCGCGCCGCCACCCGCTGCCGACGTTCCTGGGAGCGGTGACGGCCGCAGCCCTGGTACTGGGCACTACCCTGGCGCTCCTCTTCGCCGCCGACGCCCGGCAAGAGGCCAAGATATCGGACACGGCCCGACTTGCTTCGGACGAGAGCCGTTTCCAGGCCGCCTGCCAGCTGGCGGAGAGTCAACTGGAGCGCGGCCTGGCGCTGTGCGAACAGCGCGAAGTGGGGCAGGGACTGCTGTGGCTGGCCCGCGCCCTGGAGACGCTGATCGGTGCGCCGCGACCCGCCCCGGACCTGGAGCGCGTCCTCCGCGTCAACCTGGCCGAGTGGCGGCAGGAGGCTAGCACCCTCGAAGCCGTCCTGCCACACCCGGTCGCGGTCGGTGCCGCCGCCTTCGACCCGGACGGCCACACCGTCTGGACCGGGCCGCGGACCGTTCACGAGAATTACGACCCGGCCGACCTGCGGGTGCGGTCGTGGAGTAGTGACGGCACTCCGGGCAAGATTTCCTTCGGCCACCCCAAGACTTACTGCCTGACGTTCAGCCCCGACGGCAAGACGATGCTGACGGGCGGCGGCGTCGATGACAAAAAAGCGCGCCTGATCGACGCCGCCACGGGCCGCTTGCTCCACGAACTGGCCCACCCGGCGTCGGTGCGGGGGGTCGCCTTTAGCCCCGACGGTCGGACGTTCGCCACGGCCTCGGGACCGGTGGTGCGCTTCTGGGTGACGGCCACGGGCGCGCCGAGCGGCGAGAACCTGACGCACCCGGCCGGGGTCCAGGGGGTAGCCTTCAGTCCCGACGGGCACTTGCTGCTGACCGCGTGTGCCGACAAGAGGGCGCGCCTGTGGCACGTCGCGGAGCGCAAGCCCGCCGGCGAACCGCTGGCCCACGATGCGGCCGTAACCGGCGTGGCGTGGGGTCCGCGGGAAGTGGTTGAGGGCAAAAGCGTCGCGGAGCAGGTGGCCGTGACCGCGAGCATGGACCAGACGGTGCGGTGCTGGCTGGTTACGCCCGAAGGCACGGGGCGCTTGCTGCGCGTCCTGCGCCACAAGGCTCCCGTCACCTGCGTTGCCAGCCAACCCAAGGGCGACCTGCTGCTGGCGGGCACCGAGGATGGCACCGTCTGGCTCTGGGACGCGAACTTCTCAGTACCGCGAGAGGTGTTGCGCCGGCACCATTCGCCGGTCACGGCGGCGGCCTTCAACGCGGACGGCAAGCGGTTCGTGACGGCGAGCATGGACGGGACGGCCGCCGTCTGGCGCGTCCCGGAGGGTAAGCCGGTGCGAACCTCCTTCCCGCATCCCGGCGAGTTGAGCGTCCTGTCCCTCAGTCCGGACGGCCGCCGGCTTTTGACCGCCGGCTACGACCGCACGGCCCGCCTGTGGGACCTCGACAGCGGCAAGGAGGCGGTCCCGGCCCTGGAACACGCCGGCCCCGTGCTCCAGGCCACGTTCAGCGGCGACGGCGCGCAAGTGCTGACCGCCGTCGTGGACCTGGAATTGCGGACCGGCCCGGACGGCAAGAAAATGGTCGTGGACCGCGGCCCGCACACCGCGCACCTGTGGGAGGCAGCCACCGGCCGGCGGCTGCACGACCTGAGCGGGCATGAAGAGGCGATCCGGGCCACGGCGTTTCGGCCCGACAGTCGGCAGGCGATGACGGTCGAGGACACGGGCACGGTCCGGCTGTGGGCTACCGACACGGGCAAACAGCTTCTACCCCCTTTGAAGCTCCGCGGTGTCTTTAACGCATTGTATGATCCGTCGGGCCAAAGCCTGTTGACGGTGGGCAGCCGCGCGCCCGGCGACTACTCCCGTAAATGGCAGGTTTGCCGTTGGTCGCCGGACACGGGTCAGGCGCTCGGCCCGCCGTGGGACCACGACCTGTTAGTGCGCGAGGTGGCGTTGAGTCCCGACGGTCGGCTGGCGGCGACCCGTTCCCTGTCGGACGCCGCGGTCCGGTTGTGGGACGTGGAGACCGGTCGGCCCCACGGCACCATTCCCATGCCGCGGCCGGCGGAGGCGCTGGCCTTCCACCCCGGCGGCAAATGGCTGGCGACGGCGGGCCAGGACCGGACGGTCCGCTTCTGGGACCTGGAAACCCTGCGCGGCCGCGGCCGGCCCTTGCCGCACCCCGCGGCGTTGCGTGCCCTGGCGTTCAGCCCCGACGGCCGCGTGCTGGCGACGGGCAGCGGCGAGCCGACGACCGACCCCGCCACCGGCGCGTTCATCTCCACCAACGAGCTGCGCCTGTGGGACGTGGAAACCGGCTGGCCGATTGCGGCGCCGCAGCCCGGCGACGGCGCGCTGAAGCTGTTTGCCTTCACACCCGACGGCCGCCGGTTCGTGACGGCCGGATTGGGTCCGGTCCTGCTGTTCGACCTACCAGTTCCTGCCCCGGGGACGCCGGAGGAATTGCGGCAGCAACTGGAAGTGCGGACGGGCCTGCAACTGGACGCTGGCGGGGCGGCGCGGCCCCTGGGCGTCCAGGAGTGGCGGCCGGCGGAAGATGGGGCGGTCCGGTGATGCCGGGTGGCCGCCGTCACAGTCCCGCCAGTTCTCCCGTGGCGTCGCCGAACCGCTCGGCCTTTACGCCCATGCGCTGCATCAGCGACAGGTACAGGCTGCAAAGCTTGCGATTGTCGTCGCCGCGGGCCGTGTAATCGAGGACGCGGCCGGTGGCAAGTTTCCCGCCGAGACCCCCTACGAGCAGCACGGGGAGCTTGCCCGAATCGTGCTGGCTGCCCGACCACATGTTGGAAACAAACATCAGGCACGAGTTGTCGAGTACCGTCGTGTCGCCCTCGCGCATCTCGGCCAGCCGGCCGGCAAGGTACGCCAGCTGGCTGACATAGTAGCGCGTCACCCGTTCGTAGGCGTCGGACTGGTCGTCGTGCGAAGTCGGATGATGGGCCGTCCGCACGTCGAGGAACGGGTAGAAAAGTCCGGACAGATCCCGACACAAGAGCAGCGTGGCGACGCGCGTCTTGTCCGTTTGGAAGCCGAGCGCGATGATGTCGCACATCAGCCGCATGTGTTCGCGGATGTCTTCGGGCAGCCCGTTGTCGGGACGCGGCATCGCGAGCGCGGGCCGGCCGTGGTCGCGGGCTTTGTCCTCGGCGCGGTCTTTCGTGGCGCGGGTGCGCTCGACCCGCTTTTCCACTTCGCGAACGCTACTCAGGTATTCGTCGAGCCTGGCCCGGTCGGCCTGGCTGACCTGGCGATTGAGGTCCGCGGCCTGCTCCTTGACACGATCGAGAATGCCGAGGGTCCGCCGGCTGCCCTGGTTGTCGAAGAGGCTGTCAAAGGCGAGGGACGGATAGACCTCCATCGGCACCGGCGAGTTGGCGTCCTGCCAGGAGATGTGCGAACTGTAGGCCATCGAGAAATTCGTCTCGTGGTAGCCGGTGATCGGTTGCTCGCACCCCAGCACGAGGCTGGGTTGGGCGGTTTCTGCTTCCAAGTGGGCGGCGAGCACCTGGTCCATGCTGGTGCCGCCGCGCAGCACGGCCCCCTTTTGCAGCGCGGCCCCGGACAAGATATTGCCGGTCTGTCCGGGATGAATGCCGACGCCGGTCGCGTGCTTGTTGAAAAGCCCCGAGACGACGTTCAACCGCGGCCGCAGTGCCGCCAGCGGCTCCAGGCTCTTGCTCAGTTCCATCTCGGCACCGGCCCCCTTGGCCCACCAATTCTTGGGACTGATGCCGTTGCCCATGAACAGGGCCGCGAACCGCTGCGGGTGCGCAGTGCCAGTTGTCACTTCGCGTCCCCAGCCCGAAAGCGACTCCAGCCAGGGCAGGGCCATCGTCACGCCGACGCCGCGGAGCAAGGTGCGGCGGGTGATCTTGTGCGGGTGCAGGTTACTCATGGCAATCCCCAGCCTGTTGGCTTTTCATCGTATGCCACCGATGCGTATATATGTGGTACGTGCTATCTATTGGGATGTAACGAGTAAAGCGACCGTCATCATCGGGATGGGCCGCGGTCGCCAGGGCGAGGACTTCTTCCGGCGTGTCGGCAACGAATAGCTCCTGGCCGGCAATGCAAAGGCATTTGCTACGATATTGAGCGTAAATTTCACCGGCGTGGGCGTCAAACCAAGCCCAATTCCGTGCGAAGCGCTCGTCTTGCGCTCTGGCCTTTACCAATTCTTCCGCGTCGGTTACCTCTTCCATGACCAGGGGAAATTGCCTGATTCGTATCATGATAGTCTCCTGGGTTGGTAATCTGGTTAAGATTTGCAATTAAATTCCCTCTTCGGGTACTCCGGGAATAGCCGGTTGGTCGAGCGTCTGGATCGAGCGGGCCTGCTTGAGGCATTCTCGCAGGAACTTTTCCAACCATTCCAGTTGGCCGACCTTCGAGTGTGAGAAGAAGTGGATGGATTCCGAATCTAATTCGACTTCTTGATACCATTGGTAACGGCCGGGTAACCCGTTTTGCTCACAAAGGGGGCCCACCCGGAGTTTTGCCGCTACTTCGTGATCGATCTGGCAGCGAGTCTCGAACCAAAGTTTTCCCGGCTCCAAGAGGTTGACCCCGGCCCAGAACTTTCCCCCGTCAAAGTTAAGACCCATGTAATTCCATGTGGCCACCTTCTTAACCGGCACATCGCAGGCTGTGGCTGCCTCAAGCAGCATGGTCAGCAGGTTTGAGAGAGCACGCACACCCTCGGGCATGTACTTATCAACTTTTTCAAGTGTCATACCTCTCGCCTCTAATGAAGCTGAGAAATTGGCGTCCCAAAAAACTGGCGGTATCAGAGGCTTCCTTGCACGCGGGCATTTCTTTCTCAAGCCAGCAAGCGAACTCAAACCATCGGACCTCAAAATCCGGCCGAGTGTCCATGGGTTGGAATAGCTCTGGGTATCGGGTAAGCAGAATTAGCCGGGTTTGGTTGGCTCCGCATTCGTCCAGGAGTACGCGGTAGCCCTCTAGCTGGCCGGTTCGCAGTTCGGACTCTGCTTTCACTTCGACCCAAATGAGTCGGTGAGGGCTGCGAATTTCCAAATCCGGACGACCTTGACCAGCCTCCACTTGCGTGTGAAGTTCGATCGTGCTGGCATCTTCAGGGGGCACGTCAAGGAAGCCACCCGTCAGTCGTGCCACCAATCGCGTTCCGACCGCCGGGGCCAAGACCAACAGCTGTTCTAGTGCTCTGTCAAGCGTCGATTGATGGGTGGGACGGGCTTCCTAGCCCGTCCGTGTTCAAGGACGGGCTAGGAAGCCCGTCCTACAGCACCCATCAAAGCACGAGTGACACTGCACTAGCACAACGGCCACCGACTCGGTCAAGAAGTTTTCGTCCTGCCGCGACGCCCATTTGTGCAGCCGCAGGAACAGATTGTTGGTGGGCAATGCCATTCGCTACTCCTAACGCCCATTCTACTGCCCCTGCGGATCGTCGCGTCCCCGCTTGTTCCGAAACTGCGGACTCATAACGATCCATTCGACCCGCATCATACGCCTTCTTCGTTCATTGCGCACGATCTCGGCTCGCACGAACAGCTTGCTTGGCCCGCCCTTCAGGCCGCGTGCGGGGAAATCAGAACTCCAGCGTGAACTGTCCGGCAGGCCCGTCCACGTTCAACACCAGCTCGCCTACTAAATCCATGCCGAACAGCACTTCGACATCGGGCAAGTCCTGGGGAAGATCCGTCACGACCCAAGTGGCGCGCGAAAAGGTCATGCCGGCTGGGTCGAAGAGAGTGAAACTTACGCGATAAAACCGAACGAAGGCAACTCCACTGGCGGTCTGCGTGCGGGATGACCCTCCCGGCGTAGCGTCCAAGGTGGTCAAGATTCCGGGACCGACAGCTGTGACTACCGTACCCGTATCAATTAGGGTTCGCACCTGAACGGGCCTGGGCAGTGGGTTTCCTTGGGCAAGCAGGTGCTGCATCGCGACCGTATCCGGCCCGACCAAGGCCGGCATGAGCAAGCCGTCCGGAGCAACGGCGAACGTCATCCGAGGCATGGGCGCGAATACCCCCACCGCATGGGTTTCAAATAAAGCTGGATTTCCTGGACCAAAAAGGGCGCACTGCCGAATTGCAGCCGACCGGCCAGTTCGGCAGCTGCGAGCTTGTCCCAGACGCCGACCAGATGCTCTCCTTGGAAGACGGCAAATTTCCCGGCCTGCCCCTCGTTCACTAACCGGAACACTTCGCGTTTGAAGGCCCGCCACTCTTCGGCAAACGGTTCCCCTTCCGGGATGTCCGGAAGCTCATTGATCTTGGTCCCACCTACGACGGTTGCCTGGTTTGCGTCTTGCACCCGTTGTTTTTCGTCGCCTCGGCTCATCAGGCATCCTCCCGGAAATCGAGAAAACGCGGACTCCCATTCTACTCTATCCGTGGACCGTCGCGCCCCCGCTTGTTCCGAAATTGCGGACTCGTGACGATTGCTTCGACCAGGCTGCCGAACGCATAACCGTCCGCCGCCAGCTTCGCCCGCATCTCGGCGAGCAATTGGTTATCCGACGGCAGGAGGCTGCGCCCGAGAGCATACGATAGCAGCTTTCTGCACAGGTTAGCGACATAATCGTCCTGCCGTTTGTCGTGCAGATACGCACGCAGGCCCGTTAGCCCGGTGCGGTCAGTGCCGTCGGGGAACGTCGCCGCGGTTTCGACCGGGTGGCCGCCCAGGTCGTTCGTGCGCTGTTCGCCGACCGGGCCGTAATTCTCGAAGACCAGGCCGATTGAATCGAAGCGGCGGTGGCACGCGGCACAACTCTTGTTCTCGCGGTGCCGGGCGAGGACTTGCGGCAGCGTCAACGCGCCCAGGTTTGCTTCGTCCTTTGGTAATTCAGGAACGGTAGGCGGCGGCGGCGGAATCTGTTCGCCCAGCACTCGGCGGACGAGCCAGTAGCCGCGCTTGACGGGACTGGTGCGCAGCCCCGGCGCATTTTTCGTGAGAAAGACCGCCATCGGCAACATCCCGCCGCGGCCGTACCGCTGCGCGTCGTCGATGTGGACCCATTCGTCTTTCGCCGGCGGGGGCATGCCGTAGTGCTTCGCAAGCGGCCGACTTACGAAGGTGTCGTTGCCGTAGAGCAGGTCGAGGACCGAACGATTCCGTTGGGCAACGTCGATGAAATAGCGGATCGGTTCCTCAAACATCGCCTGCCGCAGCTGGTTGGTGAAACTCGGAAAGCGGCCGCGGTCCACGCCGTTGTGCTCTTCAAAACGGCGGAAATCGAGCCAGTTGCCGCCAAACTCGGTCGCCAGGCCGCGCACGCGCGGGTCGCGCAGCAGCCGCCGCGCCTGGGCCGTCAGCACTTCCGGCTCGTGCAGGTCGCTCGCCGCGGCGTGAGCCAGCAACTCTGCGTCGGGCATGCTCGACCAGAGGAAATAACTTAATCGGCTGGCCAGCTCGTAATCCGACAACGGCCGCGCGGCTGTGCCCGGCTCCGCGAGGTCGAAGCGGTAGCAGAAATGCGGTGACAGGAGCACGGTGGCGAGCGTGTCGCGCAGCGCGTCCTCGTGTCCCAGTTCGTCCCGCCGGCGAAGGGTGTGGTAAAACGCCAACAGGTCGTCGCGCTCGGCGGTCGTCAGGGGCCGTCGGTAGGCACGCTCGGCAAATTGAGCGAGTGCCTTGAGGTGGCTCGGCTCGGCGGCCAACCGCGCGCGTTCGACCCGGCGAATCTCGGCCGACATGCCGGTGAAGTACGTTTTGATCGCCGCTTCCGAATCGCCTTTGGCCCCTTGCTTGCGCGCCTTGGCCAAGTACGCCTCGGCGAGCCGGTCCATCTTCACCTCGGAGGTCGCATCCTTGTCCTCGGAGCGGGCGAAGTCGAACTCGGCCTCGCGCATAAAGCGCGGCGGCTCGGCCCGCTCGAAGAAAATGAAATCCTTGTACTGTCGCATCGGCACCCGGGTGACGAAATTCAACTCATCCCACAGCGCGTCGAGTTCGCGCCGTTGCCGTTCGTCGAGGATCAAGTCGCACAGCGGCGCGTCGTCGCGGAAATACCCCTGCATGAGGTGGAAACCTGCCGTGAGCGGCCGCCCCTGGCCGGCCCCCTTGGGATCGAAATACGCCCCGCGGTCGGCGACGACGAAGGCGTCGGGAAACACCGCGCAAAACCGGTCGAGCGCCGCCCGCTGCCGTCGTTCGGCGTCGGTTTCCGTCGGCGTGAACCGTTTCGCCAGCGCGGCGTTCGCGCCTTTGCACTGGTCGGCCAGCTTGCGCAGGTCGGGGAAAACTTCGCCCGTATAGGTCCGATGTTGGCCGGCCAGTTGACGGTTATTCCCCAGCACGAGCGGTTGGCTGCCCTCCGAAATGCCCTGGACGTGCAGTTTGATGACCGGGGGCTTGAGTTGCCGGCGCAAGGTAACAACCAGGTCGCGCAACTTCTCGCAACCGGGCCGCGCCGCGTCTGCGGGCAGTTCGCCCCACACCTCCCGCACGGCGGCCACCGGCCCCGCATCCGCCTCGGTGTCGGTCAAGAACGACCAAACCATTGCCAAGTACGGCGCACTCAGCCCCGCCTCGGTCGCGAAGCGACTTAGCTCCACCTCGGGCCGGTCGCGGTGGCGATACTTCCACGCGGCCAAAAAGTAGTCGGCCAAATCGACGGGGTGGCGCTCGTAAAAGGCAATGATGCGCTGGACGCAGTACTTGTCGCGGTCGGTGTCGGTCACGACCAGGTGCGGCGCGAAAACGAAGCCTTCCGGTTTCAGGACGACGTGGTCCGCGATAAGCCGCGCTGCCGCCAGGTATTTTTTGAGGAGAGCCGAGGACATAGCGAGCGATTCGCCCGAGTTGTCGAAACCGGCCTCGTTGGCGGGATCGACCGGAAACTCGCGCGTGGGCCGGAGGTCAACGCCCGTCAGGTCGCGGATCGTGTAGTCGAACTCGGCGTTGCTCAGGCGACGCGCCAGGACCGGCCCTGGATCGCCGGCACCTCGTAGGGCAACGTCGTCGCGCAAGTTCTGCAACCAGCGGACCACCGCGGCCCGCTCTTCCGGCTGCGGTTGCCGGGGTGCGTCTTCGGGCGGCATCTCCTGATTCTGAAGTCGTTCGAGTACCAGGTCCCAGTGCCGCGCATTCTTCGCGATTGCCGTCACGGTCGCGTCACGGCTGAGGTCGAGTTCGGCTTCCTGCTTGTTCGGGCCGTGACAGGAAAAGCAGTAGCGCTCCAGGAAGGGCTGAACGTTGGTCGCAAATCGGGGTTCAAGCGCATCCGTCCCGCCAGCGTTTGTGCCGCCCTCGGCGGACAGTCCCGTCAGGGAACGATACAGACGCCCCGCGCCCGCGCAGGCGAGGCAGAGGGCAATGACGCCAATAGCGCTGCGAAACGCGAGGAGCTTGGACATCGAATGCCTGTCTTGAACGGTCTGCTTTGTTGGCGAGCGACACGGCGCACGCCCGCTTTCTCTGGTTTGGCTCAGGAGCCTTTGACAGAGCGCCGAATCAGGAGCGCAAGCGACTGGAGGCAATGCCGTTGGTTCCCAACCGCGAGTCTCTTCCCTTAACTTACAACTGCCGTCACGCTCCCGGCCCGCTAATAGTTTAGAACTGCCAAAGGATAATTGTACCTCCGCGAAGGATTGGCACAATGATCTCGGCACCATTTCACCTACTCAGCCCCGGCCGACGAATGGCATCTGGGTGGCCATGACGGTCAGGAAGAGGACGTTGGCGTCCAGCGGCAGGCTCGCCATGTAGACCACGGCCCGGGCCACGTGGCTCACGTCCATCGTCGGCTCGACCGCCCTTTCTCCGTTGGCCTGCAGCACCCCGTCCTTCATCCGGGCCGTCATCTCGGTTGCGGCGTTGCCGATGTCGATCTGGCCACAGGCAATGTCGTACTTGCGGCCGTCCAGGGCCGTGGACTTGGTCAACCCCGTGATCGCGTGCTTGGTGGCCGTGTACGGCGCGGAGTTGGGCCTTGGCGTGTGGGCCGAGATCGAGCCGTTGTTGATGATGCGGCCGCCCCGCGGCGTCTGTGCTTTCATCAGTCGGAATGCCGCCTGGGTGCAGAGGAACGCGCCGGTCAGGTTGACATCGACGACCCGACGCCATTGCTCGACCGTCAAATCCTCCAACGGGACGGCCGGCGCGCCGGCCCCGGCGTTGTTGAACAGCAGATCGAGACGGCCAAACGTCTCGCTGGTCTTCTCGAAGAGTTGCTGCACGGACGCCGCGTCGGTCACGTCGGCGGCGACGGCCAACGCCTGCGCGCCGTCCGGTCCCGCCGCGGCGACGGTCTGGGCCAGCGCCTCCGACCGACGCCCGGCGAGGACGACCGCGTAACCCTCGTGCAACAGTGCCAGCGCGGTTGCCCGGCCGATGCCAGACCCCGCGCCCGTGACCAGTGCGGTTTTGCCGTTATGGGTCATCGTGCGATCACCTTTTCAACGAAGGAAACTACCGGGGCCTTAATTAGTCCAATCCCTCAACCGTCGGTCAAGGGTTCTCCCTCCGAACGCGCCACGTCCCCGAACGGCCATTGGCTTGTTCGCCAACTCCACCACAAAAAGACCAACCCGCCGACGAGCAGCGTCGCTAAGCCGATGACCACGAAGAGCCTGCCTGCCGAAACGTAAAGGTACAGCCAGCCTACCAGGGCGACCCCGCACGGGACCGGGTACAAGTACATCCGGAAGGGCCGGGGCCGGTTCGGCTGCAAGCGCCGCAACAGGACCACGGCCACGATCTGGCCGATGAACTGTTCGAGGATGCGCGTGGCGATGAGCGCGTTGATCACGTCGCCGAGGCCGAACAGGGTCCAAAAAAGCGTGAGCGCTCCGACAAACAGCAGCGCGACATGGGGGATGTGGTGCCGGGGGTGAACTTGGCCAAAGACCGCGAAGAAATGGCCGTGCCGCGCCGCCGCGTAAGGGATGCGCGAATAGCCCAGCAGGCCGGCAAAGGCGGACCCGAAGCAGCTCCAAATCAAAAACCCGGTCACGACGACGGCCGCCTCGTCGCCGTGAATCTTGCGCATGAACTCCGCGGGCAGATTGTAGGCGCTCGCCTCGGCCTCCGTCGTCGGCACGTCGTGCCAGCTCACCACGCCCAGCAGCGCCAGGTGCAGGGCGACAAACAGTACGGCCACCAAAAGCGCGCTCAAAAGGATGGAGCGCGGGATGGTTCGGCCGGGGTCGCGCACCTCGGCACCGATGTAACAAACGTTGTAGTAGCCGAGGTAGCAGTACATCGCGAGGACCATCGCGCCGCCCAGGCCGGTGCCGATGTCTTCCGGCCAGGTCGCCGCCGCACCCGAATAGTCGAACGCGACCTGCGGGTCGAACCGTATCGCCCCCTCGACCAGAATCCAGGCTATGACCGCGAGGACGCCCAGCCCGATCGTCACCGTCAACCATTTGAGGCTCGTCATGCGCCGGTAGAGGAGCACGAGAATTAACCCGCCGACGGCGACGGCGGCGAACCAGGCCGGGTTGACCGTCAGCGTCAGGTTCAGCTGTTTGGAAAACACCCATTCCCAGGTGTGTTCTTTGTTAAATTGTGCGTAGGCGGGGTGGAACCCGTTGGTGAAGATGGCGATGGCGATGAGGCCGGACGCCAGCTCCAGCGGCCCGCTGATGAGGAATTGCCAGATGAACAGGAAGGCCATCAGCCGGCCCCAGCGCCGCGGGCCGTACGCTTCGAGGAGGTACAGGTACGAGCCGCCGGAACCGGGCATCATCGCACCGAGTTCGCCCCAGACCAGGCCGTCCACGAGCATGAGGCACGCCGCGGCGACCCAGCCCAGCAAGGCGTACGGCCCCGGCAGTTTGCCGAGCATGAGCGGGATGGTGGCGAAGACTCCCGCGCCGACAATCATGCTGACGTTGAGCGCGGTGGCGTGCAGGAGGCCGAAATGCCTTTGCAGGGTAGGCGTGTTGATTTCGAGCGACTTCCGACCCATGCGTGCGTCTCCCCCGAGACCCGTCCGGTGCGAACGCCGACTGTACCCGATTTGTAAGGCTAGTGCAGGATCAAGCGCGGTCTTTTTTCTTTGGAGTGCGGCCGGCACTCAAATTTGACAGCACGATGAATCGCGAGCTAAGTTTGCACCGTAGCCAAACACCTCCTTGCGCCGTCACGAGGGTTGCGGTGGGTCCAAACGACACCTTCATCTTGACCGTCCTGACCAGCGCGCAGGCCCTGTCCGCGGCGGAGGCGCGCGGCGTCATCGGCTGGTGGACGGCGGAGCGCCGGGCCGGCGAGTCGTTGACCGACTTTCTGGTGCGGCGCGAAGTGTTCGTTCCGGCAGCGCACGAAAGCCCGCACGTTTTGGAAATCGGTCCGCTCACCCAGCGGGACGCCGCGACGTTGCTGGCCCCGCGCGGCGTCGAACAATTGCGCCAAAATCTCGGCCTGTCGGAGCGCCGCGCCGCGCAACCGGACCTGGTCAACTGCCTGGCACGCCCGCCGCAGCGCGGCCGCGATCTTGCGGACCGGCGACCCGTTCACGGCCTGCATGGCGACCGACCGACCACCCCGTCCGTCCGCGCCGGAACGTTGCTGGGCAAATACTTACTCACCGAGCAGATCGGCCGCGGGGCGTCGTGCCTGGTCTTTCGCGCCTTGCACCGCGCCCTGAATCTGACCGTCGCGATCAAGGTAATGCCCTTCGAGTCGGACCCCGACGACCCCACAGTGCGGGAGCAGTTCCGCGCCGAGGCCCGCTTGCAGGCCCGGCTGGACCACCCGAACATCGTCCGCGTCCTCGATTTTGAGGACGAGGCGGCCTTGCCCTACCTGGTCCTGGAGTACGTCGAAGGCTCGACTCTGGCGGACAAGATCGCCCGCGAAGGGCGGGTGCCGGCGGACCAGGCGTTGAAGATCGTCTTGCAGATCAGCGAGGCGTTGGCGGCGGTCCACAACATGGGCATCGTCCACCGCGACGTGAAGCCGGGCAACATCCTGCTGACCGCGGACGGCCGGCGTGCAAAGCTTGCCGACCTGGGGCTGGCGCTGGTGGTCGGGCCGGGCCGCGGCAACGGCGCGGCCGTCGCCCTGCGGGAAACCGTCGTCGGCACCGCCGCGTACATTGCCCCCGAACAGGCCCTGTCCGCGCCGGCCATCGACCACCGGGCCGACATCTATTCGCTCGGCGCGACGTTGTACCACGCCCTGACCGGCAAGCTGCCGTTCACCGGCCGCTCGCGGATTGAAGTCCTGCTCAAACACACCCAGGAAGCGCCGGTGCCGCCCGACCAGGTCGTGCCGGAACTGGGGCCGAACCTCGCGGCGGTCGTCCTGAAGATGATGGCGAAAGACCCCGCGGCCCGACCGCAAACCTACCCCGAACTGCTCGCGGACTTGCGCGGCCTGGTGCGTCGGGTGCCGGGCGTCGCCGCCGCACCAGTCGCCCCGACGCCCGTGGCGGACGACACGCTTGCCGACTGCCAAACCGCACTCAATACGTCCACGTGGCGCAAGTGGATGCCCCTGCGCCAGTCGGCGGAGGGTGCGGCGAGCAAGTGAGGCTTGGGCCTAATCGTTTGGAATCCGGCGCTTCCGGGGCCGGCGGGCGCGCACGGCGGCCCAACTCGTTCTATGCTTGACGCGGGGAGTGTCCGTCCCCGGAGCGCGAGGCGTTCCGGGCGCGACCGTGTAACTGACAACCCTTTGTCCGCCGCTCGAAGGGGCGCGGGCATGTTCCTCAGGTGGAGAAGGCCGTGCGGAAGCTCCTGGTGGTAAGCCAAAAAGGCGGCATCGGCAAGACGACGACGGCCATCAACCTCGCCGCCGCCACGGCGCAGGCCGGCGCGCGGGTGTTGTTGCTGGACGTGGACCCGCTGAGCAGCATCAGCCTGTCGCTCAACTTGACGGAACACCCCCGGCGGCAATCGCTCCGCACCGCGGGCATCGACCTGCCCGGCGTGCTGGTCAGCAGCGTGGTGCCCGGCCTGGACGTGCTCAGCCCCTACGATGACGGCGGCTGTGCGGACCAGGAGCTCGACGACGTGCTCAAGGTGCTGGCCAACCCGGAGGTGCCCGAGACGTACGGCTGTCTGATCGTCAACACGCCGCCGTTTTTGGGGGCCAACGCCGCCCAGATGCTCGCGGCCGCGGACGAATTCCTGCTGGTGATGCGGGCCGAGCCGATGGCGTACCGCACGCTGCCGGCGTTTCTCGAACTGATCCAGCGCTCGAAGCGCGACAGCCGGGCCGAGATGAAGGGCATGATCTTGACATTGCCGGAAGGCGAACAGCCCGGCGGCCGGTGGGAGCGCGAGTTGCGCGGCCGGTTCGGCAGCCGCATTTTGCCGCAAGTCGTGCCGTTCGATGACGAGGTCGCCAAGGCGGGGATGTTCGGCCAGGTGGCGGCAACCTCCGCCCCGGACGCGCCGGCGGCGCGGGCCTATCACAGCCTGGTGGCGCACCTGGAACTGGCCGCGGGCGCCAACCCCGAGCAGCAGCGGGCGGAATCGCCGCTCCTGGCCGTCGCCACCGCGATGCGCTCCGAAGGTTCTTTCGCCCGGCACAGCGGCCGCAAGTCACAGGTCCTCGTGGCGGTGCCGGCCGGCCCCGGCGAAGATTCGCCATCGTACGACGCGGATGTTGACGATGCCGTTTCGCACGGCGGCAACGCCGAACTGGTTTTCCGGTCGTTGCCGGAAATGGACCTCGACGACGAACTGGTGATCCCGACGCTGCCGAAGGCTCCCGCCCGCCGATCTACGGCGCTACTCAAGTTGCCGCCGGTGGGCAACGCCCCCGCACCCGTACCGCTGCTCCCCGCGGCGCACGCCGGGTTGACGACCCGCTCCTTGCTCGTGGCGGTCGGCCTGGCCATCGTGCTGGGCGTCGGGTTGCGGTTCATGACGCTGCCCGAATCGCTGCTACCCCACGTCCTGCCGATCGGCGTGGGCGTGATCGTGACGGCCGGGATTGTCCTGGTCTTGCGTCTAATCCTGCTTGCCGAGGGTGCGGAAGTCGCGTCGGCGGCCGGCCCCCCGACGAAAGGCCGGCCCGGCACCGCCAAGGCACCGTCGGCCCAGTTCAAGAAGCTGCCCCCGCGGCCCGAATCGAAGCAGGACCCGAACACCCGGCTGGCGAACCTGGCCCGGCAGCGCCGCGGCGGCAAGCCCTGACCGCTCGGACCGGATTACTTCGTTCGAGCCGCTTGCGGCTTTGCACGACAACCATGCAAAGCCGCAAGCGGCTCGTCGCATTTCCAACAAAATAGGTGGCGTTCGCCCGCGCCGCCGGTAAAACGACCCCCGCCCTGCCATCCCCCTTTTCCGGGAGAGACGCCATGCGGGTTTGCCGTTACCTGGTCGCCGGTTCCATTCACGTCGGCCTCTACGAGGACACGCGCGTCGTCGATCTGGAAGTGCTGGCGAAAATGCTCGGCGTGCAGCCGGCGCAGCAGTCCGCCCACGTCCTCGACTATCTGCCGCCGTCCGGCCCTCTGTCCGCCGTGGCCCACGACCTCGACGAGCGCTACCAGGCACTCGGCGCGGCCGAGCGGGCGCAAATGGGCCACCCTATCGAAGAAGTGCAATTGCTCGTGCCGGTCCCGGAGCCGAAGAAAATCATCCTCCTGGCCGGCAACTACGCCGAGCACATCAAGGAGGGCGGCGGCCAGTCGGTCGAGCGCGAACGCACCTTCCCGTACTTCTTCATGAAGCCGCCGAGTACGACGCTGACGAACCCCGGCGACCCGGTGTGCATCCCCGCCGTGTCGCCCGACCACGTCGATTGGGAGGTCGAGTTGGGCGTCGTCATTGGCCGCCGTTGTCGCGACGTGGCGGAGGCGAACGCCCTGCAATGCGTGGCCGGCTACACGATTTGTAACGACATTTCGGACCGCAAATACCAATTGAACCCCGGCCGGCAGCCGCGCGAGCGCGACAAGTTCTTCGACTGGCAGCACGGCAAATGGCACGACACGTTTTTGCCGCTGGGACCGTGCGTCCTGTCGGCGGCGACGCTACGCGACCCGCAAAACTTGACGTTAAAGCTGTCGGTAAACGGCCAGTTGATGCAGAACGACACGACGGCGAAGATGGTGTTCCCGGTGGCGGCACTGATCGCCATCGTGTCGCAGTCGGTGACGCTGGAACCGGGCGACGTGATCTCGACGGGCACGCCGAGCGGCGTCGGCTTCGCGCGCAAACCGCCGGTGTTCTTGAAAGCAGGCGACGTGCTGGAGGCGGAGATTTCGGGCATCGGGCTGCTACGCAATCCGGTGGTCGGGCCGGAAAAAAGGAACTGAGGTCGTGTCACGCATCGACGCCGTTCCCGATCCGTTTCGACCCTAGCCACGCCAATTCACATATGGCGAGGGTCGCCCTGCCCCTGGCCCCAGGTGTCGCAAGCCTCTTTTCTTAAGCGCTTATCTCTAAATAACTTACGTCATCGCTTCCGCTCAACTTCGACCCTAGCCAATGTTCAACCTTGCCAACACAATAGCCATTCGTAACCGTTCACTCCCCTCCTTGCGAAGGGGGGGTAGGGGGGGTGGAGAGAGCGCCAGGACCGACTGCTTACGTTCTTAACCCCCCTGCCCCCCTTCGTAAGGGGGGGGAGTGAACGGTTACGAAAATCGATCCTCTTCTATCACAAATTTAGAAGATTGGGCTTCCACAAAATGAATACATAGTGTACAAATGAATATATCAACCATTCTTCCCTCACTCCCCACGCGAAGCACGATTCATTCGCGCCATACTCCCATGCCTGACACCGTTGAAAAGATCGTTGTGCGTCTCGACGAATGCCATGAGGAGGAGTTGTCCTGGCTTTGGCCCCAGCGCATCGCCACCGGCAAGCTCACCTTGATTGACGGCGATCCCGAGCAAGGCAAATCCCTGTTGACGCTCGATCTGGCGGCTCGCGTCTCCAGTGGCAAGCCCTTTCCGGACGGCCACCCGCCGCCCGCAGCCGCTGCGGTCTTGCTCATCGGTGCCGAAGACGGCCTCAAGGATACGGTGCTGCCGCGCTTGCGCGCGGCGGGGGCGGACATGGCGCGGCTACACGTCTGGGAAGGCCAAAGGAGAAACGGCCACTGCCGTCCTCCGGTTTTCCCTGCGGATTGCGGCCTGTTGCGCGAAATCATCGAAGCGAACCAGGTCGGTTTGGTTGTCATTGATCCGTTTTTGGCCTTTCTCAGCGCCCAAGCGTGCAGCGTCAACGATCAAATGGTTCGCCAGGCGTTGACGCCTTTGGCAGAAGTGGCGGCAGCGACGCGCTCGGCGATTGTGCTCATTCGTCATCTCACCAAAGGCGGCCAGGGACGAAATGCCATTTTCCGCGGCACGGGCGCGATCGCCATTATTGGAGCGGCGCGGACCGCCTTCCTGGTCGGCACCGACCCGGACGATCGGCAGCGGCGCGTCCTGGTCTGCATCAAAACCAACCTCAGCGAGCGGCCGCCGGCCTTGGGCTTTTGCGTGCGCGTCGACGACAAGGGGCGGCCCTTTCTGGAATGGACGGGTCCCCGGGACTGCGCCGCCGACGATCTCCTGCGGCTTCGTCGCGTTCGCAAGTACGGCGAAGGCAAAACCGAAGCGGCCGACTTATTAGAAAAATGGCTTAACGATGGCCCGCAGAGTCGCGAGCGGCTTTACTGTAAAGCGGGAGCGCACGGCGTCAGTGAGCACACGCTGCATCGGGCCAAGGTGTGGCTGAAGGTCGAATCCAGGAGCAAGCATCATGAGGGCCGCAACGTCTGGTATTGGCATTTGCCGAAGGATGACCGGCCCTTCGATCCGGCCAATGACTATGCCCGGTTCATGGATGAGTTCTTGGAGGTGGACGATGAACAAAAGGATGAAGAGTCTCCAGAGTGACTAACTCATTGGCGAGCGTCGGGGCGTGAGCCCGACGTGTTGCGTTCCACGTCGGGGCGTGAGCACGTCGTGTTGCGTTCCACGTCGGGGCGTGAGCACGTCGTGTTGCGTTCCACGTCGGGGCGTGAGCACGTCGTGTTGCGTTCCACGACGTGCTCAC